>JAZTYE010000149.1:0-1914 GCA_045636765.1 Candidatus Egerieisoma sp. | reverse complement strand
TTCAAGGATTTTACTGCGTTTGTCATAAAATTTTAAGTGTTTTGTTATAATTAATAATTAGTGTATTCTCTATTTGATGTTAGGAAGCTCAAGGCCATAACCTTTTTTCTTGTCTTCAACTTTTAGCCATAGACCCAATACCAATGCAGCAACACCTAACGATGAGAAGATTAGCATTGGAACTGTATATCCACCAGTTTTGTCAAGGCTCCATCCAATGATGATTGGGAATGCCATAAGACCAATGTTCTGTATCCAGAAGATAACAGAGTAGGCAGAACCAAGATATCTCTCCTCTACCAATTTTGGAACAGATGGCCACAAGGCTGCAGGAACCAATGAGAAAGATACGCCCAACAGAATAATTGCAGCATATGCAATAGGTTTGGTAAGTGGAACGAGAGCAAAAACAAGGTGACAGGTAATCATAAGAATTGCACCAAGAATAAGCATTGAAGCGCCTTTACCTTTGTTGTCAAGGAATGCACCAAGGAATGGAGTAAGTACCATTGCACCAATTGGGAACCATGAGAAGAGACCTGATGCCTCAGCTGTTGGCATATTAAGATTAGTCTCCAACATGCCTGTTGCAAATTTTTGGAATGGGAAGATTGCTGAATAATATAGAACGCACAAACCGGCTACAATAAGGAATGTTTTACTTGTAAACAATTTTCCAATATCGCTGATTTTGAACTGCTCTTCAGGCTCATCAGATGCAGTTTCTCCCATTTGTTTCTCAAGCTTGCGGTCCATAAATGTAAATACTGTATATGTAAGCAAACCAATAATAAGAAGTATGGTACAGAAAAGGACAGGAGTTACAACTGTTGGCATAGCTTCATTAGCCCATGTAGAAAGAGCAGGTGACATACGGAATACTGCAAAGACGCCCAAACGCGCAATTGCCATCTCAAGACCCATAGCCAATGCCATCTCTTTACCTTTGAACCATCTTGCTATGGCTTTAGATACTGTTACACCAGCCATCTCAACACCACAACCAAAAATCATAAAGCCAACAGAGGCCAATTTAGCAGTTGCAGGAAAGCTTGTCCAGAAAGAGTCAAGGAATCTGTAAAGAGCAGAATCTGGAGTAAACATGTCGCTTATGGCGTACAATTTGATAGAGGCTCCAATTACCATTACTATTCCCGACAGGATACCGGTAAACCTGATTCCCATTTTGTCAAGGATAATGCCGGCGAAAATAAGGAAGAATGCGAAAACATTAAGGAAATACTCAGAGCTGCAGAATGTTCCATAAGTCTCTGCAGACCAGCCTTTGGTTGTTTCCAATAGAGTTGATAGTGGCGACAGTACATCCACAAACATGTATGCAAAGAACATCATCAATGCAACAAGTATAAGTGCACTCCAACGTGCAACAAAACTGTCATTTAGTAGTTTATTTACTTTAGTCATTATTAGTGATTTTAAATAGTTTTTACACTTTGGTCGGATAATCTGGCAAGATACTAATTTTAAATAAATCCCCCAAAAATAATTAAATTTTTATAAGTTGTAAATTAATTGTAAATTGCGAAGATTTTGTAATACAATGGAGAATATTTTGGATAACATAAACAGTTCTGGAGATTTAAAAAGGCTGAATGTTAAGGATTTGGAATCTCTATGCTCTCAAATAAGGGAGTATATGATAGATTGCTGTTCCAAGAATCCCGGACACTTGGGGTCCAGTTTGGGAGCGGTAGAGCTGGCTGTGGCCATCCATTATGTTTTTGATACGCCCCATGACAAACTGGTTTGGGATGTAGGCCATCAGGCTTATGCTCATAAGATAATTACAGGCAGAAGGGAAGCATTTTTGCAGAACAGGAAATATAAAGGTATAAGCGGTTTCCCAAAAATGAGTGAGAGTGAGTATGACGCATTTGGTGCCGGACATACCTC
>JAZTYE010000148.1:0-4031 GCA_045636765.1 Candidatus Egerieisoma sp. | reverse complement strand
TACTGTTGGGTGCTTGCAGCCACTTGTTGGGAATTGAACCTGAGAAGTTTGAGCAAGGTATTGAGCGCATATTTGCACGTAAGGGCCAGGAGGTTGTGGATGCAAACCTAAAGGCTTTCAGAGCTGGTCAGAAAGCTGCTGGAAAATAATAAGTTATAAATAATCCTTACAGAATATGTGGTTGGTTTTTGCTCTTTTATCGGCAGTTTTTGCTGCTCTTACATCAATCTTGGCTAAAATAGGTATAGAGGGTGTAAATTCAAATTTAGCTACAGCTGTAAGGACAGTAGTTGTGGTCTTGCTTGCCTGGGGCATGGTATTCATTACCAATGCCCAGGGCGGTTTGACCGATATAAGCAAGAAAAGTTGGATATTCCTGATTTTGTCGGGATTGGCAACAGGTATCTCCTGGCTATGCTATTACAAGGCCTTGCAAATAGGAGATGTATCAAAGGTTGTACCTATTGATAAATTAAGTATAGTATTCACTATAGTTCTGGCTGTTATCTTTCTTCATGAAGCATTTACACTCAAGTCAATTATAGGCTGCCTGTTGATTACTGCAGGAACCATTCTTATGGTACTATAGAGTATAATTGAAAGAATGTAAAGAATTTCTGCTTGAAATTTAGTATTTTAGCGTATTAATGTATTGTAAAGTGTAAAAATATTTCCATATTTGCACCTTTAAAGCAGATGTAATATGAGAAAATTTTTATCAACAATTGTTGGTGCGGCATTCATGTTTGCCGTGTCACTTCCGTCGTTTGCGCAGAATCTTAATTCTAATCCCGACAGTATAGTGGGTGAATATCTTACTGATAGAGGTGGAAGCAAGAGCAAAGTGCGTGTGACAAAGAATGAGGATGGTACTTATAGTGCTCAGGTATTTTGGGTAGAAAAGCCGTATGATGCAGAAGGGAAGAAGCGTAAGGATGTAAAAAATCCAGATAAGGCTCTAAGAGGTGTGGATATAGATCAGGTTGTTATAGTTAAGGGGCTTAAATATGACAGGGAGGAGCAGAGTTGGGGTGATGCCAAAATTTATGACCCATCCAAGGGTATAAGGGTTAATGTTACAGCCGAGTTTGAAACTCCTGATAAATTAAGACTCAGGGGAACAATTTTTGGTGTGGGAACAACTCTTTATTGGAATAAGATGAAGTAATGTTACTATGAAAAGAGTTTTTTTATTTTTGATATTGGCCTGTGCGGCTACTTTTGCGAGTGCGCAAATCAATGAAATTGAACGTTCAACACCGGAGGAGCAGGGAGTGCCATCAAAGGCTCTGATTGCCCTTTTTGACTCGCTCCACCTTATGCCACAAACCGATATTCACAGTATGATTGTGATGCGTCACGGCAAAATTGTTGGAGAGTTCTATCCGGCACCATTTGCACCCCAGTACCAGCATACACAATATTCAAGTTCAAAAACTCTTGTGAGTATGGCGGTAGGCATTGCAGTGGATGAAAACAGACTCCGCATAACAGACCGGGTTGCAACATTTTTTCCTGAATCTCTTCCCGACAGTATATCTCCGCGTCTTGCAGCAATGACCGTACGTGACCTGCTTACAATGACCTCTGGCATAAAACCAGACTGGGCAATGCGCAGCAAGGGTAGGGAGTGGATCAAGACCTTTTTGGGAAAAGAGGTTGTGAACAGACCGGGAGAGGTCTTTGCGTATGATTCAATGGTTACATATATGCTCTCTGCTATAGTTCAGAAAGTTACAGGAATGAAGGTGCTGGACTACCTTAAAATGAAACTCTTTACACCTATGGGCATTTCTGTAGTCAATTGGGAGGAGAGTCCTGAAGGGGTAAATACCGGTGGATGGGGTCTTCATATACAGAGCGAGTCTTTGGCTAAGGTTGGACAGATGTGGCTTGATGGCGGAGTATGGAATGGCCAGCAGCTTATCTCAAAAAAATGGATTGCCCAAATGAGCACAAAACAGGCTAATGGAGGCGACTATGGATATGGTTTCCAAACCTGGATGTGTGCCTGGCCCGGAACAGTAAGGGCAGACGGTGCGTTGGGCCAATATGTGATAGTGGTTCCTGATAAGGATGTGGTAATTGTACTTACTGAGGCTTCATTTACAAACGGCAAACCTCAGAGAGGTCTTATCTGGAACAAATTCCTTCCAGCCCTTTCAGACAAACCGCTTCCTCCAAGTAAAGATTATGAGGTGCTTATGGCAAAACAGCGCTCATATCAGTTGCCTGTTGCAGTGGGTAAATGGAATGGTGGGAGTGTGATGAAAAAACTGTCGGGAAGAAGAATTGAAATTCCTGAGAATAAGTATGGATTTAAGGAGGTGAGTTTTGCAATGGGGGAGGAGAGTGGCAAAAATAGTGCTGCTCCTGCCAAACAAATGCTTATGAAGATTGTTAAAGAGGATGGAAGTTCATATGTACAGCCTCTAGGCTATGGCCAATGGTCAACAGATACCATTGCCGGTTATCCTCCCTACTCAATAAACCCTGTTGAATGGCACCGGGGCCTTGAGGGACCGTTCTATGCAGCTGGAAGCTATGGTTGGGAGAAGAACAGACTGAATGTTATATTACACTATGTAAACTGGGTAACATCACTTGATCTTCAGTTTGAATTTAATGGTGATACAGCTTTGCTAAAAGTAAGCAATAACTATACAAAGAATAAAGTAGAGAGTTTTGAGTGCAAGATCTTTTAACAGAAACAAAATAAATTTCATTTGAAAAGGTAAAATCAATTATCTTTGCACCACTTTCTGGGACAAATTCCAGATGGAATTAATGGGGATGTTTTGGTTTTGACATCAGATTAACTGGAAAGTAAGCATGCCGGGCGTTGTGGGTATGGCCCGTTAATCCTAACTCTCAAGCCTATAACTGGCAACAATTCTTATGCACTTGCTGCGTAATCAACCAAGTTGATACGCTTAATCCGCCCGGCCAAGGCTGCCGGGCCGACAAGTATCCCGCCTGGGCTTTAAGCCGGCTATGAACAGGCATACGGGGTATCATCAAAGCCGGATGCTGGCGCAGACTCCTCTATCGCGCCCTAAGACTCAGAGGATAAGTTTCAGGTAGCCCGTCTGCCGGCAGCCTGTTTCCTACAATCAAAGGCAGAATAAGCATGTAGAAAGCTTTTTGGTGGTTTGCTTGGACGGCGGTTCGAGTCCGCCCATCTCCACAATATGGGTTAAAAACCAGCGAGTTAGAGGTTTTGCAAACAGATTTACAAACAGATTTTGTAATGATGTGTTTGTAAAACCTCTTTAGCTTTCATAAAACTCTGTTATACTGAAATTCTTGTTTTGCGCAACTCTTTTACTGATAAATTAAGTAATTCCTCCGCAATTATATAACTCTCTAACCTCATAAGGCTGTCCTCCTCTTTTGGATTTGAAAGAAGATTCATACTGCCATACCATATTAGGGATTTATCTATCACAGCAAAGCGTTCATAGCATTGCGGAGACTTTTCAACACGAATACCAGATCTTTCAAGCATAGAAATCAATTCTTCGTGATGTTCCCTACCATCATCCGGATAATTTTCGGAAGATAACGTCATAACTGTAAGACTTACTCCTTTTAGATATAACACCGAGGATAAGTCAATAAACCAGCTCACTCTTTTTCCGCCCAAATATGGACTTGAAATAACAATACTTTTTGAAGCTTGTGCAATATCCTTTTCAAATACATCATTATAATTCGAGCAGTCAAAAATGGAGTTTCTTACATTCAGATTATCCTTTATCTCCGAACAAATCTCATAACCTATTCTCTTGTACGTACGAAGACGTTTATGATACATCCCTTCTAGAACAGGAATATGTTTGTCTATGTAGTCAAAAATGATTACATCCTTTTTACCCTCGTAATCTCTGTTGAGACGGCCGGCATATTGTTCTACATTGCCATCAAAGGAAATAGGCATAGCCATAAGCATAGTATCCAGACGAGGATAATTGAAGCCCTCACCAATATACTGTCCAATAGCCACCACAATTATACTTTCATTCTTCCCG
>JAZTYE010000147.1:0-4074 GCA_045636765.1 Candidatus Egerieisoma sp. | reverse complement strand
GCCGTTGCCAAGTAAAGTTACGTTGTCTTTTTGTGTAACTTGTTCATATTCAATAAAATAAAAATAAGGTGTAGAAGAAATTTTTCTGCACCTTATTTTTATTTACTTAAGAATCAGTCTGTTGTACAAAAAGACAACGTAACTTTTTAATAGGTAACCAGGCCAGCCTCTTTAAGCATTTCCACATATTTGGTTACAGTCTCAAGTGAGTCTGTTGTTGGGAACTGGGCATCCAGCATTTTCTTTATATCAAGGATGCTGTTGGTTCCGTTGGTGGTAAGTTTTGCAATCTCTGCACCGTTCTTTACAGCACCTCTCTGTGCAAAACCGTATTTTGCCATAAGGTCTCTTGGTACCGAGTTCAATACACCGTAACCGAACTCTTTTACTTTTGCAGTACTCTTAGGATAAACCTTAGAAGCAGCCTTTTCTGCAGCAGTAAGAGTAATACCCTTGATAGGGGCAACGCCAAGTACTGCAGCCTTTGCCTTCATGGCAGCATCAATATTCTTATTGTTGGCATTCCAGACGCTCTTTACACTCTCCTGCATAACGGTAACAACGTCTTTAAGTGAAGCTGATGCAGGTGCCAGCTCAAGAACAGAAGCCAAAGTGGCAACCTCATTGTTCAACATTGCATCCTGATTGAATTTTGCGTTCCTGTATAAAGAAGCAAAATCTGCAGCTGAAGCATTGTTCAAGGCTGTCAAATCCTGTTTCATCTTAATGGACATACGTTTTGCGCTGTTTGCAGCAACCTCGGAAGCAATCCTTACGGCACCCTGCTCATCTGCATCAGCAATGGTATAAGCAGAAGCAGCGGCAAGTACAATAGCTCTGTGAAGCTGTGTAGGGTCGCAAATCTCCGGACGGTCTCCAGATGTGTGGTAATAATTGTCGGGCCATGTGATCATAATTACGCCAGGAGCCTGTACTCCCCAGTCGCTGAACACCTCATGGTCAGATGCGCCATAGTGGGCATTGATTGAGTAATAGAAAGGATCTCTTGAGCCTGTTACGCTATAAACAGGTTTGGTAGCCTCAGGCCTTCCTACACCAGTAGCCACAAAAGCCTTGTTGGTTGCACCCATATAATGGTAGAAGCTCTCGGCAACGTCATTCAAATAGTGTGGGTTACCCATAGTTGTTCTGTGAAGGCAATAGAAAGACTGGCTCTTGCTCAACCACAAGCCCACCATGTCCAGATTTATGTTGCAAAGGGTTCTTGCCAAAATCTCCTTGTTCTGCTGAGCCCAAGGAATGGAGCCCTGGAACTCAGGAATCCAGATAAATCTTATAGAGCGCTTTGGTCTCTCAATCTGTCCGCTTTCAATAAGGTGATTAAGGGTGCGGGCAACCTCAATAAGGGCTGCAGAGCCTGAAATATTGTCATTGGCTCCCAATTTTACATAACCCTCAAACAGGTGAGCGCACAGGATAATCTCCTCGGCATTCTCATCAGAACCCTCAATTATACAAGTAGGAACCTCAATATTGGTTTCCTCAGTGGTGGCCTCAATCTTTGCCTTAACGGTAATTTTCTCACCTTTCATAAGGCGGTCCCTCAAAACGACACCATCCCTTGGGGTAAGGTTAATGCAGAAAGTGGCATTCTCGCCACCACGTATGCCGCTGTTTGGAATCTGTATAGGATCAACCAGAGGACGAGGAGAATAATAAGAGATAATACCTACAGCACCTGCCTTTACAGCCAAATCATGCACTCTGCTTGCAGAAGCCTCTGTAACTGCAATTTTACCTTTAAGATCAGCTGCGTCAATTTCTGCCTGGGTTCCGCGTCCCACCCAAGCAAGCTCTGCAGTAACATCTGCGTTTTGGCTTCCCTGTCCCAACATTGCAGCCAAATCCCTGTAATCGGCAAGTTTTGCAGTGTTGGGAGCAATTTCCCATACATCGGCGCTTACTCCGTCCCAAGTCTTTGTCTTTCCTACAATCTCAGTCCTTGCATTCTCTATGCCTGCATTCTTAAGTTTGTCAACAACATAAACAGACTCCATAAAAAGTCCTTTATAGTCTGCGCTGCTGCGGTCCCTCTCATAAGGGGCAATATCCATAATATAATAGAAGGCCCTGTCTCCCGACGACTCTCCAACTATCAGGTCATACACCTTCTCCTGCATAAGGGAGTGGGTAAATGGGCTTGTGTACTCTTGTCCCATTAAACTGGTAATAAAAAGGGACAAGACCAATGTAAGGGTAAATTTACACTTGTTCATAATATTAAAATTAAAAATTAAAAAGAGAACCTCCCAAAGGAGGCTCCCCGTATTTATAGATTGTTTCTCTGTTACTACTCCATGTAGCTGCTGTTGTCCCAGCAGTGGGTGCAGAGTTTGCATTTAGGAAGGCCAATTGACTCTATAAGGTCATCAAGCCTCTGGAACTTCAATGTTGTAAGCTGAAGGTGCTTGCGCATTGTATCCACCATTTCATGGTGTTTTGTGCTGTCTGGGTTTGCATACTCCTGCAATAATTCGTCGGGAAGATTCTCTGTCCCCTCAAGGTCTCTGATGATTCTTCTGCCATAAAGGTCAAAAGAGCTGCGTGATGTTGAAAAGTTAAGGAACGCACATGGGAAAATAAGTGGTGCACATCCAATTCTCATCTGAACCTCCTTAACTCCGGAGTCGTACAGTTTTACAACATTATCCTTAAGCTGGGTTCCCCTTACAATACTGTCGTCCATAAAGACAATTTTCTGGTCTCTTGTAAACTGCTCGTTAGGAAGAAGCTTCATTTTGGCAACCAGGTCCCTCATTTTCTGGTTCTGCGGCATAAAGCTGCGTGGCCATGTTGGGGTATATTTTACAAATGGCCTCTTGTATGGGATTCCTTTCTCATTTACATAACCTACTGCGTGACCTACGCCGGAGTCTGGAATACCTGCTGCAAAATCGGCCTCAACATCCTTGTCCCTGCGTGCCATGGCAGCACCGCTGCGGTAACGAGAGTCCTCTACATTTATTCCTTCATAGTTTGCACTTGGGTAACCGTAATAAACCCAAAGGAATGAACACATCTGCATACGCTCCTGTGGCGGAATGACTACTCTCATGCCGTCTGCAGTAATCTGCACAACCTCACCCGGTCCAAGATCCCTTACATGGCTGTAACCCAGGTTGTCAAAGCTTGAGCTCTCGCTTGCGCAAACATAACCTTTGTCATTCTTTCCAATGACAATTGGAGTACGTCCAAACTTGTCCCTTGCCGCATAAATTGCATGGTCAGTAAGGATAAGCATAGAACATGAACCTTTTACTTTTTTCTGCACAAGCTCAATTCCCTCTTTAAGGGTGTTGCCCTGTCCAATAAGTATAGCTACAAGCTCAGTTGCATTGATTGTAGAGTCTGACAGCTCTGCAAAGTGATGCCTTTTTTCAAGCAGTTCTTGTGCAAGCTCATCAAGATTGTCAATTCTTGCAACAGTTACAACTGCATATCTTCCGAGATGAGATGTAATGGTAATAGGCTGAGACTCGCAATCTGAGATTATACCCATACCCATATTTGCCTCACCAAATTTTGGGAGTTCATCTTCAAATTTATTTCTGAAATATCCGTTTTCAAGAGAGTGGATGGAACGCACAAATTTCTTTCCATCGTAGAATGCCATACCGGCACGTTTGGTTCCAAGGTGTGAATGGTAGTCAGTTCCGTAGAAAACTTCATTTACACACTCATTGCGTGATACGCAACCAAAAAATCCAGACATAATATGATTGATTTTTATAATTCTGCACAAATATATAAAAATGTATCTTTTTCCCGACAGTTTTTCGCATCTGTAATGCCTTTGTATGTAAATTTTGTGTAGAAAATGGCTGTCGGGAAAAAAGTTTGAACCCGATATGTTCTTTGAAAAGAATGAGTTAAGATGCAGATTTTTTTGCTATTTTGGAAATAATTTGTACATTTGCAGCCCCGCAAAATATGCAGGGAGTTGTAACCAGTTGAATCTCAGCGCTGAGAAGCGGATTTTGAATACTGAAAAAATCACTGGCAATGCAACTTGAGTTTAACTAAAAACAACTGATTAAAACCAATGTCTGGATT
>JAZTYE010000146.1:0-19588 GCA_045636765.1 Candidatus Egerieisoma sp. | reverse complement strand
CGTGAAAAGAACTATAAAAAAAGGAGTATTGTACTCCTTTGGTGGAGAGCAAGGGAGTCGAACCCTTGACCCCTAGCTTGCAAAGCTAGTGCTCTAGCCAACTGAGCTAGCCCCCCAAAAGTTGTAGTCCCGCGCGGATTTGAACCGCGGACCCCCACATTATCAGTGTGGTGCTCTAACCAACTGAGCTACGAGACTGTATATTCTACCTGAGCATCCTTACTGCCCTGTGCAGGCTTGCAATGAAATGCTCTGCCTCTCCAAGGGTATTGTACGGAAGGAATGACGCCCTTACCATGCTTGTTACTCCAAAGCGGGTCATCAGCGGCTCACAGCACATGAGTCCGGTACGGACCGCCACCCCCATCTTGTCAAGCAACTGAGCCAGATCAGACGGGAAACACCCCTCAATGGTAAATGAGAAAAGAGGTATTTTTCTTCCCGACAATCTGTTCCCCTCACCTGCAGGATCTCCATAAATCCTGCAACCTTCAATTTTAAGAAGTTCCTCCCTCAAATATGCAATTATTTTCTCCTCCTGAGCCTCAATGACCTTTGCAATATCTCCCTCTCTGAGGCTTTGGGCAAACTCTAGTGCCGGAGCAAGTGAAGCCTGGGCAATGAAGTTTGGTGTGCCTGCCTCAAACTTGAGCGGCAGCGGAGCATAAGTGGTTTTCTGAAAAGTTACAGTATCAACCATGTCTCCTCCACCCATATAGGGTGGCATTGCCTCCAACAGCTCTCTTTTTCCGTAAAGGACTCCAGAACCGGTTGTTGCATAAATCTTATGCCCGGAGAAAACATAAAAATCACAATCCAGCGCCTGTACATCCACTTTTGCATGAACTATTCCTTGTGCTCCATCTACAAGAACCGGAACACCATGGGCATGAGCCCTCTCTATTACCTCTTCTATTGGATTAATTATTCCAAGCACATTGGAAATGTGCTCAATTGCAATAATCTTTACCTTATCCAGCTGTATTGACCTGAAAGCTTCCATATCCCACTGACCATCTTCCAGCACCGGGATAACCTGCAGTGAAGCTCCCGCTGCCTCACACGCCATCTGCCATGGAACAATATTGGAATGATGGGAATCAGAAGAGACAATAACCATATCCCCCTCTTTAAGAAACCTCCTGCAATAGCTGTTGGCAACCAGATTTATAGAAGCTGTTGTACCGCTTGTAAAAATTATATTCTCCCTTGCAGGAGCGTTAATAAACTCTCTCACCTTCTCTCTTGCCCCTTCGTACAATGCGGTAGCATCATCACTCAATTTATGCATAGCACGATGCACATTGGCATTTGCCCCATTATGCATTTTGTCTACCAGATCTATGACACATTGCGGCTTTTGCGACGTTGCTCCGTTGTCCAAATAAACCAACGGTTTACCGTACACCTTCTGCTGCAATGCAGGGAACTGGCTTCTTATGTCTTCTATTGATTGCATACTATACATATTAAACACGCAAAATTACAAAACTTATCACTATTTTTGTATAAAATTTTAGGCATGTACACTTATATTAAGGGAGAACTGGTAGAAATAACCCCCACTACAGCTGTAATTGAGAACAACGGAATGGGCTACGAGTTGCAAATTTCACTTCAGACATTTACAGAAATTCAATCGTTGAGGGACGTTATGCTTTATATCCACCATCATGTAAGGGAGGATGTGGAGCTTTGGTACGGATTTGCCACAAAAGAGGAGAGAAACATCTTCAGGATGCTTATAGAGGTCAACGGCATTGGCCCAAATACCGCCAGAATGATGCTCTCTTCTATGAGCAGCACAGAGATAAAGACTGCCATTATTGCCGGGGATGTAAATAGGATAAAGAGCATAAAGGGGATTGGCTTAAAGACCGCCCAAAGGGTTATCATTGACCTTAAGGACAAGATTGCAAAAGGTGGAGAAGAGTCTACCTCCGCATTGTTTGTCTCAGAGGTAAAATCTGCCAACATGGAGGAGGCATTGTCTGCGCTTATAATGCTTGGATTTGCCAAAAACGCTGCAGAAAAGGTACTTAAGGCAGTACACAAGGAAAATCCGGACTACACTCTTGAAGAGCTTATTAAATTCTCACTAAAAAGGCTCTAATTAAAAATATTTTAATACATTTGTAAACAAATCAAATTATAAAATTTATAACACTATGAATACTCCTACAAATCTAAAGTACTCTAAAGACCACGAGTGGGTTAAAGTAGACGGCAACGTTGCTATCATTGGTATTACTGACTTTGCTCAGAGCCAGCTTGGTGATATCGTTTTTGTTGATATCCAAACTGAGGGTGAGGATCTTGAGGCAGGTGAGGTTTTTGGTGCAATTGAGGCAGTAAAAACAGTAGCTGACGGTCTTATGCCAGTATCTGGTAAAGTTATTGAGGTAAACGCCGACCTTGAGGGCGCTCCTGAGTCTGTAAATACAGATCCATACGGTGCTGGTTGGATGATTAAAGTAGAGATGAGCAATCCTGCTGAGGTTGAGGATCTTCTTGACGCTGAGGCATACAACGCTATCTGCAAATAATTGCCCACAATGAATAAAGTTTAAGCCGGCCCTTAAGCCGGCTTTTTTTGTATGGCATTATTTCTGTACATTTGCCATCAACAAGTAAATTCCATTACAAATGAAATTAAAAAACAGGTCATTTGGTGCTGCCGCAGCAATAATTGCACTTACAGCGGCCATTTCAGCAGCTTCTCCGCTGGCAGCACAAACCAAATCAGAAACAAAGCTGTACAAAACTGTCCTGGCCAAAAAAGATCTTAAGAATGCCAATAAATTCCTGAATAAGTTCCCTAGCTCCATATACACACCAACAGTGAAAAGGATAAAGGATTCCATTGTGTTCCATTCATTGGACAACAATGATGTTACAGCATACATAAACTTTATTAAACAGAATCCAAAATCTGCATTTGCAGCCCAGGCTAACGGTAAAATTGAATTGCTGAACACCAGCTCAATTTCCAATCCTGAGGCATTTTCCATTACTGTCCAATGCGGAATACCAACCGAATCAATTTTAGCCGTAAAAGGGGTTAAAAACCTCAATAAAGAACACATTGTTGCCATACTAAAACCTCAGAACGGAAACTATACCATTGTAACACTTGCACAGAACAATGGCACATGGGAGCATGCAACCACCCTTAACGAGCCGGTTTACACAAATGACTACCAGCTCAACACCCTAAAACTCACACCCGAGCTGTACTCTGCAACTGTTGATGGAATGCAGCACCTTTTCTTTGCATATACCAACTCAAGCATGGAGGCAGACAAGAGAAGCAATATTCCAAACAACAACATTGAGTATGTTGCGAACCTCTATTCTCTTGCCGACAACGCCGTATACAATGTGCTTTACAGCGGCAAAAACATTGGAGATGAGATATTTGGAAGCACAATGGACTCTGCACAGGGTGGTATGATGGCAACCCCACAGACCACCTGGCTCTTCAAGCACCTCAGAGCCAACCAGAATCTGAAGGCTTTTGACAAATCTCTTTTCCTAACCCAGCAGACCATTGAGTGGTGGTATGAAAACAACCCGCAAAACTCTGGTACTCTGCAATTTGGAATAATCCCTGAAGATTCTGAACTTGTAAATAGATTCAAGGAGTACAAAGAGAAGGAAAATGTAGGACAATACACCGTTGCAATGTTTGACATCTGCCACAATACCGTAGTGGTGGTATACAACAAAGCAGACAAAAAATACTCATTGGCTCTGTGTCAGGCAACGCCTGTAAACAAAACAGATCTTGAGCTTGGTTCATTCTATGGAGAAAAAGGCAACACACTTGTACTCTATTTCTACAAAGGCAAAGAGAGCATAAAGAAAAGACTAAACCTTGGAAGTAAAAGATATTATTAAAATACAGCGGAGGAGAAACCATGAAACACAGTTTTGGAAGCGACAACCACTCTGGAGTACATCCAACAATTATGGATGCAATCCTTAAAGAGAACCAGAATTTTGCAACTGCATATGGTGAAGATCCATATACACAAAAAGTGCTCAACCAATTGGAAGAGCTACTTGGAGGCAATTGCAGTGCACATTTTGTATTTAACGGAACCGGTGCTAACATTGTAGCCCTACAGGGATTCCTAAGGAGTTATGACTGCGTTCTTGCACCTGTCACCGCCCATATTAACGTAGATGAGTGCGGTGCCGTAGAGAAAGTATCGGCATCCAGAATAGTGCCCCTGAATGCACCTGACGGAAAAGTTTCTCCAAAAGAGATAATTCCCGCCCTTACAAACTTTGGAGCACAGCACCATGCGCAACCTAAAATCCTTTCAATCTCACAGCCTACAGAACTTGGCACACTATACACACCAGAGGAGATTAAAGAACTTGCAGACCTTATGCACAGCTATGGATGCTATCTGCATGTAGACGGATCAAGAATTTCAAATGCTGCAGAATCTCTTGGTCTGCCAATCAAAAATTTCATTGCAGACTGCGGCGTAGATGTACTCTCGTTTGGTGGCACTAAAAACGGTCTTCTTATGGGAGAAGCAGTAGTAGTATTCCACAGACCGGAAAACACACTTCCCGACAGATACGGCAACCCAATGAACATGCTCAATAAAGAGGTAGCCCAGACACTGAAATTCTACAGGAAACAGACAACCCAGTTATACTCAAAAAGCAGATTCATAGCCGCACAGTTTGAGGCATACCTTACAGATGACCTATACCTGAAACTTGCCGGTGCATCAAACTCAATGGCAAAATACCTTGCACAATCCCTAAGCGGAATAAAAGAAGTTGAGATTTCAAAAGCGGTTGAAAGCAACGCAGTATTTGCAATTGTGCCTGTATGGCTAAGCGAAGAACTAAACAAAAAACACTACTTCTACGTATGGGACGAGCAGACAAATGAAGTAAGATGGATGTGCTCATTCAATACAAAAAAAGAAGATATAGATATGTTTGTACAAGATTTGAAAGACATAATTGCAGCACATAAAAACTAACAGGCTCAGGATGGAGACAACAGGTATAATAAGAATTGCAACACCTGAAGACTCCCCACAGATACGGAGGGTCTGGGAAAGAGTGTTTACAACAGACAAACAATACCTGGACACTATCTTTACCAAGGTATTTCCTTATTGCAAAAGCTACATTTATGTGGAAAACAATGAGGTTTTATCCGTTGCATCCCTCCTGCCAATGCTGTTTCATACTCCCAAAACAAGTTCTCCACTAAAAGGGTTCTACCTGTTTGGCGTTGCTACCCTAACCAAAGCTCAAGGGAGAAAGCTGGCGGCAAATACCATACAGCAACTGAGCGCAGAACTGGAAGCAGAAGGTTACGAATTCATATTTGAAAGACCTGCAAATCAAAGCTTAAACAAATACTATCTAAACCTTGGATTCTCCGTTCAGCTACCAAAAATACCATTTAGATTCAACCTTGACACAACAGGATGTTCCTCGAGGAACAAAACGGGCACCCATAATGGAGAATCATGCGCAGATACCGTTTTAAGGAGCATTAGAGAGAGATTTGACACGAGATTTGAATGGAGAGAGCATGCCTCTCTGGAAGGGTTGATAAACCTTGGGGAACTTGTGGCTCATGAAAGCTCTTACACAGACAAGCCAAAAGAAGAGATATATATAGCCGTTAAGCCATTAAAGAGTATAGAAAGTTCAATTTTCAAGGATGCATTCTTCTGCTTTCCTATGGAATAATTAAGTATAAATAATTTAAATAAAAATGCCTAACATTCTCATAATGAAATGTTAGGCATTTTTTATTATTATGTATTATGCATTGAATGTTCCACGTGGAACATTCTTCAAAACACTCTTATTATCTACCAAAATAGACCAATAAAACTGACACATCTGCGGGTGACACTCCAGGAATTCTTGATGCCTGAGCTATTGTTGTAGGCCTATGCTTCATCAGTTTCTGTCTGCTCTCTATTGAAAGAGATGTTACCTTTAAGAAATCAAAATTGTCGGGAATAACAACATCCTCAAGTTTGAGAATCTTATCTGCAATTCTCTGTTCCCTCTGAATATACCCTCTATACTTGACTGCTATTTCAACACTCTCCAGGATTTCATCTTTAAGAATATTCTCTGCACGTTGTGTAAATCCTGATGTTGGAGTCTGGTAAGGCAATTCTATAAATTTTGCCTCCGCTCCAGCTCCTGCATTATTGAATGACTTACCAAGAGGAAACTTCTCTTTTGCGCCAGCAGCTTCTGTTTTCATCTCCTCTCCTTCCGGCACATTTTCCAATAGGGATACTATATCAATCTGAGGCCTTGACAACAATTCATACATTTTTCTCTTTTGTGGAAGAGGTGATGAATTTTTAGACTCAAGATATACATTGACATAAGACGGATCTACAGATGTATTGTCGATCTGATCTGTAAGAGATGCTACAGTTGCATACTTGTTTTCTACAAGCCTCATCCTATCATCTGACACCAGCCCCGCGGCATAACCCAATTTGGTCAAACGCAAATCTGCATTGTCCTGTCTAAGGAGAATTCTATATTCTGCTCTTGAAGTGAACATTCTATAAGGTTCATCCACACCTTTGGTTACAAGATCATCTATCAGCACACCTATGTACGCCTCGTCTCTTCTGAGTACAAGCGGATCTTTTTCATCACATGCGAGAGCTGCATTAATTCCGGCCATCAAACCTTGAGCTGCCGCTTCTTCATAACCGGTAGTACCGTTAACCTGGCCGGCCAAATACAATCCTGAAATATTCTTGCATTCCAAAGTATGTTTAAGCTGTGTAGGCGGGAAGTAATCATACTCCACAGCATACGCCGGCCTGAATATCTCTACATTTTCCAATCCTTTGATATTTCTGAGAGCTCTCATCTGAACATGAAACGGAAGAGATGAAGAGAAACCCTGTAAATAATACTCATGCGTACTCCAACCTTCAGGTTCCAGGAAAAGCTGATGAGAATCCTTGCCGGCAAAAGTTTTAAGTTTATCCTCAATGCTTGGGCAATACCTTGGACCAATGCCATGGATCTTTCCAGAAAAGAGAGGTGAATCCTTGAACCCTTCCCTCAGTATATCATGAACAGTTGCATTGGTATGAACCATATAACAGCTCATCTGCTCTACACCATTCTGAATAGGGGAAGGCAAGTTAAGAAAAGTAAACCTTGCCGGTGATGGGTCACCAGGCTGTCTCTCAAGTTTTGAGAAATCAATAGAACGGGCATCAATCCTTGGAGGGGTACCGGTTTTCATTCTTCCATACTCCAGGCCAAATTCTTGTAACTGTTCTGTTACTCCATAAGAAGAAAGCTCGCCTACCCTACCCCCTTCTGTAGTCTCTCGTCCAATAAATAATTTACCGTTTAGAAACGTTCCTGCAGTAATGATTACCTTGGGCGCTTCAAATACTGCACCCAAAACAGTCGAAACGCCTTTAATCTTCTCATTATCAAGTATTAATGCATTTACAACATCTTGCCAAATAGAAAGTTTTTGTGTATTCTCAAGAATATAGCGCCAATTGAATGAGTAATAGACCCTGTCACACTGCGCTCTTGGGCTCCACATCGCAGGCCCCTTGGATCTGTTGAGCATTCTGAACTGAATGGTGCTTGCATCTGTAACAATACCTGAGCAACCACCCAATGCGTCAATTTCTCTTACTATCTGCCCTTTTGCAATTCCACCAATTGCGGGGTTGCAAGACATCTGGGCAATCTTGTTCATATCCATTGTAATGAGCAGAGTCTTCTTGCCCATCTTGGCAGCAGCAGCTGCTGCTTCACAACCTGCATGACCTGCGCCCACTACAATAACATCAAATTGCTTCATATTATAATAAAGGTATTACAACAAACTCTTAAGCAGAGCAAGAGCATCATTCTCAGCCTGTCTCATCTCCTTTATATCATCCTCCTGATGATCATCAAATCCAATGAGGTGAAGGAATCCGTGTATGATTACCCTATGCAGTTCATCAAGGAATTCCTGCTCATACTCCTGGGCATTGGCCTTTACTGTGTCTATACTTATATAAAGTTCGCCGTTCAGGACATTTTCTTCTGAATAGTCAAAGGTTATTATATCTGTATAGTAATCATGGCCCAGGAACTGGGTGTTTATTTCAAGAATTGAAGGGTCATTGCACAATATAACATTTACGTCTCCAACCTTGCATCCGTTCTGCTCTACAATTGTTTTAATCCACCTCTTTAACAACAATTTGTCCGCAAGTGCAAATTTGATGTCCTTATTGAAAAATCTTATCATAAAATTTAAGAAAGTAAACAAAGTTTATTAGCTTTGCTATGTTTTAGCAACAAAGCTACAACTTAGAAATCAAATATAAAAAACCTTTAAAATAATTATTATGGCTAAAGTAAGTGTTATTGGCGCCGGTAACGTAGGTGCTACTTGTGCAAATGCTATGTTGCACATGAAATTCTGCTCTGAGATTGTCCTATTGGACATCAAGGAGGGTGTATCAGAGGGTAAAGCTATGGATATGATGCAGACTGCTAACCTTTACAAATTTGATACTAAAGTTACAGGTGTTACCAATGATTACAAAGCAACAGCTAACTCAGATGTAGTAGTTGTAACTTCAGGTCTTCCTAGAAAACCAGGCATGACAAGAGAGGAGCTTATCGGAGTTAATGCAGGTATCGTAAGCAGTGTTGTAGAGAATGTCCTTAAATACTCTCCAAAAGCAATTCTTGTTATTGTATCTAATCCTATGGACCCTATGACATACCTTACTCTTAAAAAGACTGGTCTTCCTAAGAACAGAGTTATCGGTATGGGCGGTATTCTTGACAGCAGCCGTTTCCAGTATTTCCTAAGCAAAGCTCTTAAAGCTCCGGCAAGTGACATTGAGGGTATGGTAATCGGCGGTCACGGTGACACTACAATGATTCCTCTTATCAGATTTGCAAACTATAGAGGTGTTCCTGTTCAGGAGCTTCTTTCTAAAAAAGTAGCTGAGCAAGTTGTAGCTGACACAATGGTTGGCGGTGCAACCCTAACTAAACTTCTTGGCACTTCAGCTTGGTACGCTCCAGGTGCTTCTGCAGCTGTATTGGTTAAATCTATTGTTATGGATGAGAAGAAAGTTTATCCATGCTGCGTAGCTCTTGACGGCGAGTACGGCCAGGAGGACATCTGTATTGGAGTTCCTGCTGTTATTGGTAAGAAAGGTTGCGAGAAAGTTGTTAAATACAAACTTAACGAGGCTGAGATGGAGTTGTTCCGCAAGAGCGCTGACGCTACCAGAAAGACCAACAATATCCTTTATGAAATGAACATCCTTGAGAAATAATCCAAGATTATCATAGCAATAAAGTATAGGGGTTTCTGCCTTAAAACGGCTTGAAACCCCTATTTATTAACAGTAGACCTTATAAAAAGTAAAAATTTAACAAGCTGAGTTTCTGTGTTTTAAGAAATAAAATGATAATTTATTAACAAAATATATGCGTATTTGTAAATAATTTACTATTTTTACAACCGCTTTATACACGAAATACGTAACAAAATGGAAATAAAGAAAACACCGAAAGCCAACCTAGAGAACAAAAAATTCATGTTCATGGAGATAGGACTAATAGTAGCTCTATTGATAGTCCTAGGCGCATTTGAATGGAGTACAACAGAGACTTCAGTAAGTATTCTAGATGATGAAGTAGCAGTAGTAATTGAGGAGGAGCAGGTTCCTATCACACAAGAGGAGCAGTTGCCACCACCTGAAGTACCAAAAGAGCCTGTTATGTCAGACATCATTGACATCGTTGATGATGATGTAAAAGTAGAGGACAATTTCCTTATTTCAACTGAGGATGATGCATCTCTAGGAGTTGAGATTAAAGATTACGTTGTAGAGCAGCAGGAGGAAGAGGTAGTTGAAGAGGAGGAGGTTCCATTTGCAATTGTAGAGCAGAAACCAACATTCCAGGGTGGTGATGCAAACACATTTACAAAATGGGTATTCTCTAAAATCGTTTACCCTGAGATTGCTAAAGAGAACGGTGTACAGGGTAGAGTAACCCTTCAGTTTACAATTGACACTGACGGTGCTGTTAAAAATGTTAAAGTACTTAGAGGTGTTGACTCATCATTGGATAAAGAGGCTGTACGCGTTGTATCAAGCTCTCCAAAATGGAAACCAGGTATGCAGAGAAACAAACCTGTAAAAGTTAAATATACTTTCCCTGTAGTATTCCAGTTGAAATAGTACATAAAACATCAATATAAAAGCTACCTTACAAAAGGTAGCTTTTTTTTTATATATTTGCCCATATAAAATAATGAATATGGAGTTTTTTGCAATTTCAAACGGTATTCCTGTACACATATCAGATTCTAAAAAAGGTGAGACTACAATAATGCTTTTACACGGCTATCTTGAGACACTGTATATTTACAGTGAATTCATGGAGTTGCTGGAAAAAAATTATAGGGTTATAGCCATTGACCTGCCAGGACATGGTTTGTCTGGATCAGATAAAGAGGTAAATACCATGGAATTCTGTGCTGATATAGCAGCTGATGTATTGAAAAAATGTGGTGTTGAAAGTGCCTATATAGCAGGTCATTCAATGGGTGGTTATGTAGCTTTGGCTTGTATGAAGAAATACCCGCAGATTTTCAAAGGACTTATACTGCTTAACTCTACACCTTATGCAGATTCTCCAGAGAAAAAAACAGATAGAAAAAGGGAGATAGAACTTGTAAAAAGCGCAAAACTTGGTCATCTTGCATCTATCAGCATACCTAAAATGTATGCAACAGCAAACCTGAGAAAATTTGACGAGAAAATAGAGGAGACCGTAGAGATTACTGAGATGCATGATCCTAACGGTATTGTTGCATGTATTAAGGGAATGATGGATAGAGATGATTCACAGGATCTCCTTGCCAAATTGGAAAAGGCAATGTTCATCCTGGGAGATGAAGACAAGTTCATTATAGATGAAACAAGGGAAAAACTGATTGCAGGATTCCCTAATGTAACGGCAAAAATAATACCTCAAACAGGCCATAACTCATTTATAGAAGAGCCACAGGCCGTATTTGAGGCAATAAAAGAATTTATAGGGAGTTAATTAACATTCCCCTGCCCTACCATAGAAAATTATCAAAAGGATAACGTCCAGCATGAATCTCCGCTACCATCTTGTAAAGATCGTTGCGGAGTTTGTCTATATGGAGTTTATCCTTTGCAGAAATGAAAATTGCAGGGGTATTCTCCTTATACATCCACGAGTTTTTAAGTTCTTCCAAAGAATAGTTTTCCCTCTTTTTTGGTCCTAAATCAAACTCGTCCTGCTCTACATATTTATATGCATCTATTTTATTAAAGACCATAAAAGTTGGCTTCTCTCCTGCCCCAATCTCCTGAAGCGTCTGTTTTACCACTTTAATTTGCTCTTCAAAGTTAGGATGTGAAATATCCACAACATGCATAAGAATATCTGCCTCACGAACCTCATCCAAAGTACTCTTGAAAGACTCTACCAGCTGGTGAGGAAGCTTTCTTATAAAACCTACAGTATCACTCAAAAGGAACGGAACATTCTCTATAACTACCTTACGCACAGTTGTATCCAAAGTGGCAAAAAGCTTGTTCTCTGCAAAAACCTCACTCTTTGCAAGAAGGTTCATAAGTGTACTCTTACCAACATTAGTATAACCTACAAGAGAAATTCTAACCATATTCCCCCTATTACCCCTCTGCGAGGCCATTTGTTTGTCTATCTTCTTAAGCTGATCCTTAAGGCGGCTAATCTTATCCAAAATGATACGTCGGTCGGTCTCTATCTGTGTCTCACCCGGGCCTCTCATACCAATACCACCCCTCTGTCTCTCCAAGTGTGTCCACATTCTGGTTAGACGTGGCAACAAATATTGATACTGTGCAAGTTCTACCTGAGTTTTTGCATATGCAGTCTTTGCCCTCTGCGCAAAAATATCAAGAATTAGATTTGTTCTGTCAAGAATACGGCACTCCAATTCTCTCTCAAGGTTTCTCAGCTGGGAAGGAGAAAGTTCGTCGTCAAAAATAACAAGCTGTATCTCATTCTCAACAATATACGTCTTAATCTCCTCCAACTTTCCACTACCCACATAAGTTTTTGAATTAGGTCTGTCAACCCTCTGAATAAAACGTTTCTCTCCTATAGCACCAGCAGTCTCGGCAAGGAACTGCAATTCATCCAAATACTCAATAACCTGCTCCTCTGTATTATTTGGTGTAATGACACTGACAAAAATAGCTCTCTCCATAAAATTTTAAATCTCTTTCTTACATCCTGCAAAATTAAAAACTATATTTGTATAAAATAAAATCTTTATCCCGATGAATATAAAAAAAATAACCTTTCTGGCTTTAGCCATTACCCTTGCGATGGGAACAACCACTGCAAACGGACAGCAGAAAACCCTCAGAGAGCATGGTTTTCCAATTGGAATTTTTGAGACAGGCAAGAACAACGCTGTAACGGATGTACCTGGAGTAACAGTGGGACAAGTAACATGCATAGAGGGTGACAGTATCCGTACAGGAGTAACAGCAATCATTCCTCATCAGGGAAACATTTTCAGAAACAAGATTCCTGCTGCAATCTACGCAGGAAACGGTTTTGGAAAATTGGCTGGAGTAACCCAGGTTCAGGAGCTTGGAAATATAGAGACCCCTATTGTACTTACAAATACACTCAATGTTGCTGCCGGCATTGACGGTCTTATCTCATACACACTGCAACAGCCTGGCAATGAGAATGTACGCTCAGTAAATGCTGTGGTAGGAGAGACCAATGATGGAGGTTTGAACAAGATACAGCAAAGATATGTAACCCCTCAGATAGTGCTTGAAGCTCTTGCAAAAGCAAAACCCGGCCCGGTAGAGCAGGGATGTGTTGGAGCAGGTACAGGTACTGTAGCTTTCAACTTCAAAGGTGGTATAGGGACCTCATCAAGAGTACTTCCAAAATCGTTGGGAGGGTACACAATTGGAGTAATTGTACAGTCAAACTATGGTGGAATCCTTGAGATTGACGGTGTGCAGGTAGGACAGAAGCTTAACGAATACTCATTTAAGAACCATGTAATTCCTCAGGCAAATACAGCAGACGGTTCTTGCATGATGGTTGTAATTACAGATGCACCTATAGACGCACGCAACCTTGAGCGAGTTGCAAAAAGAGCAATGATGGGATTGGCAAAAACCGGAGGAATTGCATCAAACGGCAGCGGTGATTATGTTATTGCACTTTCTGTTGCTCCAGAAAACCTTCTTAAGGATGGTAATAAAATGCACAACCAAACTTTACTTGACAACGGAGAGATGTCTTCAATCTTTGCCGCAACCATAGAGGCTACCGCAGAGGCTTTATGGAACTCAATGTTTATGGCAACAACAACTAAAGGGTATAAAGGTAAAGTAGTAGAGGCTCTTCCTGTAGAGAAAGTTGTAAAAATGCTTAAGGACAGAAACAAATAATATCACATCTGATAAAAAGAAAAAGTGGGGTACCGCCAGGTATCCCACTTTTTTATACAATAGCTTTACAGCTCTTTGGTTCTACCACTCAAAGCTCTCGCTTACAGGGAACAGTCCAAACAGACCACCTGTGTGGATAAACAGGATATTTGATCCCTGTTTTAGTGCACCGCCATCCTTAAGCTCGTTGTAAACACCATACATTGCCTTGCCGGTATATACAGGGTCAAGGATTACAGCCTCTGTCATGGCAACCTTCTTAATGAACTCAAGCTCCTCAGGTCTGCTTATGGCATAACCCAAACCAACGTATTTGTCAATAACCTCAATGTTCTCTCTTTTCAGTTCTGCGTTCTTAAACTCAGGCAAGTACTCAAGAGCTCCTTTTGAGATGTCTGCAATAATGTTTGTAAAATACTCTATATCATCACATACAGCCATACTTACCACTCTCTTGCCGTAATGATGCAATTCATTTGCAAGATAAAGACCTGCAGCTGTTCCACCAGAACCGGTAGCAACCACAACTGTATCAAAAGTTACACCCATCTGCTTCTCCTGCTCTACAATCTCGTTCATACAGTTGTAGTATCCAAGAGTTCCTATATCATTTGAAGCTCCTTCAGGTATAACATATGGATTATAGCCCTGAGCCCTGTACTCTGCAGCCATCTGCTCCATAATTTCACCCCTTTGTTTGCTGTACTCCTCACGTGTACAGAATTTAACATCTGCACCCATAAGTTTGTCCAAAAAGTAGTTGCCTTTTACAGGAGGCTGCTCTGATATTCTTAGAAGAACAGCTGATTTCATTCCCAATTTAGTGGCAACAGCAACTGTAGCCCTACAGTGGTTTGACTGGATACCACCGCATGTAATAAGCAAATTGCACCCTTTATCCATGGCATCTTTAGCCACATACTCCAATTTTCTTACCTTGTTTCCAGAGATCTCAGAACCGGTGTGGTCATCTCTCTTAATATAGATGTTTGCTCCAAATTCTTTAGAAAGCCTCTCCAGTTTTTCAATCTTTGTAGGGAGGTTTGCAAGCGCTAATTTTTCCATATCTTTAGTGTTTTTACTTAGATGTAATTTATTAACTTTGTGCAAATTTAACCTTAAAAATAATGTTTCAAAAAAGATTCTTAGCCCTCTTGGCTGCCTGTAGCCTTGTTTTTAATGTAGCGTGGGCACAAACCGTTGTAAAAGAGAAAGAAAAGTTCTCTCAAATGTCGGAGGCAATTGCAGATTATCTTAAACCTGTTGCATCTATCGTTGTAAAGGTACAGGTGGATTCTGCCATTGTAAACGGCAAAAATATTGACATCCATTTGTCTAAACTTACTAGTGATTATTCATTCAGGGACAACTCTGTAAAGGACTTGTACAATATTGCAGAAAACACCCTTCCTGCAGAGTACAAAGGGATGAAGGTAACTTTGCACGCAAACGGTTCCACATTGCAGGAACTTGCTTCAAAATTCTACTCTGAGAGCTATGTGATGCCTGCAAAAGCAAAGAAAAGCAAAAAGGCTAAAAATCAGGAGCCTGCTTTGGTTGAGAACATTTCTCGTCCGTTTGATATAAGCTACGGATTGTCGGGAAAACATCTTGCACTATGGCAGAGCCACGGCTGGTATTACAACCAGAATACCCAGAGATGGCAGTGGCAGAGAGCAAGAATCCTTGAGACAGTAGAGGATCTTTATACACAGAGCTACGTGGTTCCTTTCCTTGTTCCTATGTTGGAGAATGCCGGTGCAAATGTGTTGCTTCCTAGAGAGAGGGACATTAACCTTCATGAGGTTGTTGTTGACAATGATGCGTTGTTTGGCGGTTATACTGAGGTTTCAGGCTCAAATGTGTGGAAAAAAGGTGAGGTTGGTTTTGCAAATACAAAAGAGAGCTATGAGCATGGTGAGAATCCGTTTACCATGGGCACATACAGAGTGGTGGACGGTGCCCTTAAAGGAAAGAAACAGGGTACCGAGAGTGTTGCAAAATGGATCCCTAAAGTTCCAGAGAGCTCTGAGTATGCTGTTTATGTTTCATACAAGACCCTTCCAAACAGTACAGATGCTGCCCTTTACACTGTAAAATACAATGGCGGCGAGACTTCTTTCAAGGTTAATCAGAAGATGGGTGGCGGTACATGGATCTACCTTGGCACATTCCCATTCTCTGAGAAATCTGCTGAGCAGGGTGTATATCTGACCAATGCAGGTACAAAAGCAGGCTTGGCAGTTACAGCTGATGCTGTTAAGTTTGGTGGCGGAATGGGTAATATTGCCAGAAAACCAACCGATATGCCTTCTTACAATGTTGAGGCTGTTACCAGCGGTTATCCACGCTTTACTGAGGGTGCAAGATACTGGTTGCAGTGGGCCGGTTTTGTAGATTCTGTGTACTCATATACAGAGCTGAAGAATGACTACACTGACGATTATATGAGCAGGGGAAGATGGGTGAACGCTTTGTCGGGAGGAAGCAAAGTGAATCCTGATGCACCGGGTTACAATGTTCCTGTTGATTTGTCTTTTGCATTCCATACAGACGCGGGTACATTCCCTGATGATTCAATTGTTGGTGTGCTTGCCATCTATACAAGATATTCAAACGGTTCTGACAAGTATCCTAACGGTGAGAGCAGAATGACTGCAAGGGAGTTTACCGATATTGTACAGACTGAGATTACAAGGGATATCAGAGCCAATTATGAGCCTAAATGGAGCAGGAGAGGACTTTGGGACCGTTCTTATGCAGAGTCTCGTACTCCTAATGTTCCATCTATGTTGCTTGAGCTTCTTTCGCATCAGAATTTTGCTGATATGAAGTACGGTTTGGATCCTTCTTTCCGCTTTACAGTTAGCCGCTCCATCTACAAGGGTATCCTGAAATATCTGAGCTTTGTAAATAATGTTGCATATACTGTACAGCCGCTTCCTGTTAAGAATTTTGCTGCTGAGCTGGCAGGGGAGGAGTCTGTAAGACTTTCATGGAGCCCTGTAAATGATCCGCTTGAGCCTACAGCTGTTCCTACCGGCTACATTATATATACAAAGGTAAATGACGGCGGTTTTGACAATGGCGTTGTTGTTAATGATACCACAGCTGTTGTGAATATTGCTCCAGACTGCATCTACAGCTTTAAAGTTGCTGCCCTTAATGACGGTGGAGCTTCTTTCCCTTCTGAGGAGCTTGCCGTAGGTGTTTCTTCAGCTGCCAAAGGTAAAGTTGCCTTGGTTGTGAACGGATTCAACAGAGTTGCAGGTCCTGCTGTATTTGAGAAGGCTGATTCAACTTTTGCTGGTTTCAATAATATTGTGGACAATGGCGTTCCATATATGAACGACTGGTCTTTCATTGGCCAGCAGCATGAGTTCCGCAGAGAGATTCCATGGATGGATGATGATGCTCCTGGTTTTGGTGCTTCATACGGCAACTTTGAGGATAAGGTTATTGCCGGCAACAGATTCAATTATCCGTATGTCCACGGTACTGCCCTCATGAAAAACGGCTACAGCTTTGTTTCTGCTTCTGCAGGTGCTGTACAGGCAGGTAAGGTTGATATGAACAACTACAAGGTTGTGGATATGATTATGGGTAAACAGGCCAAGACCAAGATTGGCAGAGGCGTTGCCCCTGTAAAATATGAGGTGTTCCCTATTGCTTTGCAGAATGAGATTGCACAGTACTGTGCTGCAGGGGGCAATCTGCTGATATCGGGAGCAAACATAGGTACTGATTTGTTTGACAGCTATGATGTTACCAAAGAGGGTATGGAGTTTGCCAAGAATGTATTGAAATACACTTGGAGAACCAATTATGCTACCGGAGAGGGTGTTGTTAAGGGTGCTCCAAATCCTTATGGCTTTGGCGGAAAATTCTGCTTCAATACAGAGCTTAATGACAAAGTATATGCTGTTGAGTCTCCAGACGGACTTGTTCCTGCCGACAAGGATGCATTTACCATCTTCAGATATGATGATAACAACATTTCTGCCGGTGTAGCTTATAAAGGAACTTATAAGACTGTTTCTTTGGGATTCCCTATTGAGACTCTAAGGACACAGTGCCAGATTGATGCATTGGTTGGCGAGATTGTAAAATTCTTTGAGGAAAAATAATTATTGCCCCATATTATGACTAGAAAGAGGGAACTTGAAATAATTGAACTTATACAGAAAGAGGTAAAACCTGCATTGGGCTGTACAGAGCCCATTGCGGTTTCCCTTGCTGTTGCACGCTCGTGTGAGGCTCTTAGAGAGATTGGGGCTGAGCCGGGCAGTATTGTAGTTGAAGTCAGTGCAAACATTCTTAAAAACGGTATGGGTGTAGGAATACCAGGTACCGGAATGATTGGATTGCACATTGCATCTGCCCTTGCCGCTACCTGCGGTAAAAGCTGTTATGGTCTTGAGGTGCTTAAGGACCTTAATACTCAGTCTATAGAGGATGCCAAAGCTATGGTTGATGCCGGAAAAATCAAGATTACTCTGGCAGATACACCGCTAAAACTCTACATCAAGGCATTTGCATATTCAGAAAACCACTGTGCTGCTACAGAAATTGCAAATAACCATGATTCAATTATCTCTGTTGTAAGGGATGGCAAATCCCTTTTGCAGGGAGCACATATGGGATCTTTGGATTGCGCCGGTTCTGCATGCACAACAGCCGGGGCAGGGGAGAACACTCCAGCTGAAAAGACTACACTTGATTACAAGCTTTCTGTAAAGGAGATTCTTGAGTTTGCTTCTGAGGCAGATTTTGGGAACATCAAATTTATCCTTGATTCTGTAAAACTAAATAAGGCACTTGCAGTAGAAGGTCTTAAGGATGATTATGGCCTTAAAGTTGGTAAAACTATTCTAGCCAAAGAACATGAAGGTGTTTTTGGAAACTCTGTGATGACATATGCAATGGCTGCCACTGCTGCTGCTTCTGATGCACGTATGGCAGGATGTACATTACCTGCAATGAGCAATTCAGGAAGCGGAAATCAGGGAATAACAGTTACAATGCCGGTAATTGCAGTTGCCGAGAAAATGGAGGTAGGGGAGGAGAAACTTGCAAGAGCCCTTGTTTTAAGTCATCTGATTGCTATTCATATTAAGGGATATCTTGGTAAGCTTTCAGCCCTTTGCGGCTGCGTAATTGCCTCTACCGGCTCTTCTTGCGGTATTGTTTACCTTAAAGGTGGAAACTATGACCAGGTATGCGCCGCCATAAAGAATATGATTGGAAACATTACCGGAATGGTATGTGACGGAGCAAAGGTGGGGTGCGCCCTTAAGGTTGCATCCGGAGTATCTTCTTCAATTCAGGCTGCCGTACTTGCTATGGACAACATCTGTATCTCTTCAAATGACGGTATTATTGAGGATAGTATAGAGAAGACTATCTGCAACCTTGGTAAAATTGGTGCAGAGGGAATGCAGACAACAGACAGAATGATCCTGGATATAATGGTATGCAAATAATTGCCACGGATTATATACAACAAAAAAAAAGAGAGGCTTCCACCTCTCTTTTTTTATTGCGTGACTCTTGTATTAGTCTTTTAGTTTTGCACACAAGAACTCTCTGTTCAATCTTGCAATGTGAGCTACTGAAACTTTCTTAGGGCACTCCATCTCACACGCACGAGTGTTTGTACATGCACCGAATCCAAGCTCATCCATTTTTGCAACCATTGCCTTAGCTCTTCTTGCACCCTCAATCTTACCCTGAGGAAGCAATGCCAAAGAACTTACTCTTGCAGAAACGAACAACATTGCAGAACCGTTCTTACAAGTTGCAACACAAGCACCGCAACCTACGCAAGAAGCAGCATCCATACTCTCATCTGCATCTTTCTTAGGAATTGGAATAGCGTTACCATCTGGTACACCACCTGTGTTTACTGAAACGAAACCGCCCGCCTGAAGAATCTTGTCAAATGCAGTTCTGTCAACTACCAAGTCTTTGATAACTGGGAAACCTGCACTTCTCCAAGGCTCAATTGTAATGGTATCTCCATCTTTGAATTTACGCATGTGCAACTGGCAAGTGGTAATCTC
>JAZTYE010000145.1:0-13705 GCA_045636765.1 Candidatus Egerieisoma sp. | reverse complement strand
AAATTGACAGCTGAGGAGAAAGCTAAACTATTTGCTAAAGTTGACAAAGCTATCCTTTATGTTCCAATCAAAGGTGACTCATCTTTCGTAGCAATGAATCCTATCGTAAGCCAGTTGAACAGACGTGACTGGGTAGAGGGTGATGTTATTTACGAGAGACAGTACTTTACTTCAGTTCCTAAAGATCAGATTAAATTGTACAAAGACAATGGTGTAGTTCTTACACAGAACCCAGGTTGGGATGCTGAGTAATTCTGGCACAATTGTTTGATATACAAAATTAGGGGGATGACTCATAAGGGTCATCCCCTTTTTATTTCTATATAACAGTGATTACAGTGCAAGCTAGTGTCATTTTTGAAAAAAATTATATCACTATTCTTACAAAGAAACAATATTATTTATACCTTTGTATGAATATATGGCCTCTGCGTAAGAAAATCCAACGTTTAAATTGAGCAATTTGAACGGGGCCTTTTAAGGAGAGAGACTAAAAACTAACCTTTTATAACTTTTAATTATTAACCTAAAATTTAATTTATGTTCATTCACAAAAATCTAGGTCGCTCGTTACGTTTTGTAATGATGACACTTGTGGCTGTTGCGTTCTCAATTAGCGCATGGGCACAGAACATATCTGTAACAGGTACTGTAACAGATGTGAATGGAGAGCCAATTATTGGTGCTTATGTATTGGTACAGGGAACTTCCAATGGTACCTCTACAGATGTTGATGGTAAATATCAGCTAAGCGTACCTTCAAATGGCACTCTAGAGTTCACTATGGTTGGTATGAAAACTGTAGTGGTTGCAGTTAACGGTAAAGCTGTTATCAACGCAACTATGGAGGAGGATGCTATGTTGTTGGAGGATGTTGTAATCGTAGGTTATGGCGTTCAGAAGAAAGCTAACTTGACCGGTGCTGTTGCATCTGTTGATGTTACTCAGACTCTAGAGGCTAAACCTGTGGCTAACCTTGGTAAAGCACTTCAGGGTGCTGTTCCTGGTTTGACAGTTACCAACTCTACTGGTGACATCAATTCAGAGCCAACTATCGTTATCCGTGGTATTGGTACCCTTTCAAACAGCGGTAATTCTAAACCTCTTTACATTGTGGATGGTGTTCCAATTGACAACCTTACTTATTTGAACACTCAGGACATTGAGAGCATTTCAGTACTAAAAGACGCTGCTTCAGCTTCTATCTACGGTACAAGAGCTGCTTTTGGTGTTGTAATGGTTAAAACCAAATCTGCACAGAATACTGACAAAGTACAGGTGAACTACACAAATAACTTTGGTTGGAGATCTGCCATTAACCTTGCAGATTATCCTACAGTTATGGAGCAGGTTCGACCATTTAACGATGCTAACAATCGTGCAGGTCTTGCTTGTGAGCTATTTGGTATGTACCACGATGATCCTACATTCCTTTCATACGTTCAGAAATGGCAGGACAAACATGGCAAAAAAGCTCTTTACCGAGAGATGATTGAGGGTGATGACTACTTCTTTGATGCAAACGGTGTTGCTAACTATGTTGCAGACTGGGATGTTGCAGGTATCCTATTCGGTAAAGCTGCCCCTTCTCAGAACCACAACATTTCAATTCAGGGTACATCTGGTAAAACTAACTACTATATGTCAGTTGGTTACAACTATGACCAGGGACTATTGAATTTCAACCCTGATAAAATGAACAAATACACTGCTACTTTGAATGTAACTTCTCAGGTTACAAACTGGCTTCAGGTTGGTGCAAGAGTAAACTACGCTGAGAACAAATATTCTTATCCTTATGTTCGCGGACAGGGTTCTTACACATACGCATGGAGATGGGGTTCATACTTTGGCCCTTGGGGTTTCATCAAAGATGAGAACGGTGATGCTTATGACTGCCGTCAGCTAATCGGTTTCCGTAACACAGCAGGTGATGCATACGAGAAATACCACAACACCCGTATTGGTGCATTTGTAAAAGCAGACATCGTTAAAGGTCTTACCCTTAATGCAGATTACACTTATACATTTAAAAATACAAACTACAAAGGTGTTGGTACAAAATCTACATTGTGGGACACATGGGGATTAAACCAGGCAAACTTTGCTCCTAATCAGTCAACTACTACTTCCACATTTGTTGAGACTGACCGTTCAAACACTTCTAATTATGTAGCCAATATCTACGGTAACTACTCAATTGATATTGCTGAGAAACATAATTTGAATGTTATGGCAGGTTTCAACGTAGACGAGAATGAGTATGAGTACTTGTACTATGAGAACCATGATATGCTTGATGAGAATATGCCTGAGTTGGCATTGACTCCAACTTTCTACTCTTACAGCCACTCACATACTCACCAGGGTTCTGCAGGTTTCTTTGCACGTATCAACTACAACTGGGCAGACAAACTTCTTGTTGAGTTGAACGGCCGCTATGACGGTTCTTCTAAATTCCCTGCACATAGCCGTTGGGCATTCTTCCCATCAGCTTCTGCAGCTTACCGTATTTCACAGGAGGAGTTCTGGACACCTATTAAAGATGTTGTAAACAATGCTAAGATCAGAGCTTCTTACGGTGTTGTAGGTAACCAGGAGGTAGGTAGCAACATGTACCTAGAGACAATGAGCAAAACCAGCAATGGTGTTAACTGGCTTGGTACAGGTTCTATTAAATATGACTATTTTGGAACTCCAAAACTAGTTTCTAAAGACCTTACTTGGGAGTCTATGAAAACTACCAACATTGGTTTGGATCTAGGATTCCTTAAAGGTGACTTGAACGCTACATTTGACTGGTTCCAGAGAGAGACTGTAGGTATGCTTGCTGTAGGTGAGACTCTTCCTAACGTTCTTGGTACTTCTGCTCCTAATGAGAATGCAGGTAACCTTAGAACCCGTGGTTGGGAGATAAATGTTGACTACAACCATACATTTGACAATGGTTTGCGCATTTATGCTAATGCAAACCTATCTGACTACACTACAGTTGTTACAAAATGGAACAACAACAACCCTCTTCTAGGATCTAACTATTCTGGCAAGATTTATGGTAATATCTACGGTTTTGAAACTGACAGATATTTCACATGGGATGATTTCACTGGTAAAGATGACAAAGGTAAATGGGTATACGCTAGCGGCGTTGCTTCACAGGCAGGCCTTAATAAGAGCTCATTTGAGTTTGGCCCTGGTGATATCAAATTTGTAGACCAGAACGGTGACGGCGTTATTGACGGTGGTAAAGGTACAATTGATGACCATGGTGACCTTATAGTTCTTGGTAACACAACTCCTCGTTACCAGTATTCATTCAGACTTGGTGGTGAGTGGAAAGGTTTTGACCTAAGCATGTACTTCCAGGGCGTTGGTAAGAGACACTACTATTCTACTTCTGCTTTCGTAGTTCCATTCTCTCGTGGCGCTGATGCTATCTATGCAAACCAGACCAGCTATATAACTGAGGAAATGTACCAGTCTAAGAACATTGACCAGTCAGTTAGATACCCTCGTATGTATCCAGGTAACGGTGGTCAGGGTACCATCTCTTCAAGCGTTATTGGAGCTGGTAACAACAACTTCTATCCTCAGACAAAATATCTGTTGAATATGGCTTATCTACGTCTGAAAGATATAACCCTAGGTTATTCTCTTCCTCAGAGTGTATTGAAAAAAGCAAATATAGAGAAAGTAAGATTCTACATGACTGTATATAACGCTCTTGATATCATTAACCATACTAAAAAATATGGTATTGACCCTGAGATTATGTCAAGTGAGAGCAATGGATCATTTGGTCGCGTAGAGCCTTATGCACGTACTATCTCTTGCGGTTTGCAGCTTACTTTTTAATTAAATAACAGAAAACGAATATGAAAAGAATTAGTAATATATGTTTGATGTTTTCGCTAGTCTTGTTGTTTGCAAGCTGCGAAAAAGTATTGGACAAGCAGCCTCTCACTCAATTCACTAATGACAACTTCTGGACTAGTGAGGCGAATGTTGAGATTTATGCCAACTACTTCTATAGCGAGTGGACAGGCTATGGCAATGCTGGTGGACAGGGAGTATTCTACTACCATACCCTTAACGATAATCAGGTAGGCCGTTCTTTTGCTACATTTACAGTGAACGTTCCTGCATCTGATGGTACTTGGTCTGGTTGCTATACTGAGATACGTAGGGCCAACATTATGATTGAGAAGATTCCTGGAATTACCTCAATGACAGATAAAGCGAAAGCTCACTGGTTGGGCGTTGCACGTCTTTACAGAGCTTGGCAGCACTTCTGTCTAGTAAGAAAATTTGGAGACGCTGTTATCGTTGACAAGAACCTTAACATTGGCGAGGAGGATAAAGAGCAATATTTGTATGCTGCACGTGACAACAGAAATGATGTTATGGACTTTATCCTTGAGGATTTGAACTTTGCTGTTGCGAATATCAACAAAAATGCTTCTTCTAGAGTTGCTTACAATGCAGCTGTAGCTCAGGCTATCAAATCAAGAATCTGCTTGTTTGAGGGTACTTATGCAAAATATCATTTGAAAGACAATACCAGAGCTCAGAAATATCTTGCTGAGTGTAAGACTGCAAGTGAGGCTATCATGAGCAACTCTATGTACGCACTTAACAGTTCTTACAGAGCTAACTACAACTCTGAGGATCTTGCAGGCAACAAAGAGATGATTCTTTATAAGAAATACATTAAGAGTGTTCTTGGTCATAGCCTTATCTCTTACACTTGCTCATCTACTCAAATTCACGGTATGTCCAAAGCTGCTTTTGATTCTTACTTGTTTACCGACGGTCTACCTAAAGCTACTACAACTTGTAACAACACAGACCGTGGTGTAGTTGGTAAAGATGGCAGAATTGATATTCAGAACCTATTGGATGAGAGAGACCCTCGTCTTGCAGAGAGCATAGACAGTGTTTTGTTCTACAATGGTAATGCATATATGAGATATGGTCAGGGTACAGTTTCAACTTCTTCATCAGGATATGGAGTATTGAAATTTGATAACCCTAAATTCCCTGCAGCTGAGAGAAACCAGTCTGGTAGCTCTAACCATACAGATGCTCCTATCTTCTGGTTGGCAGAGATTCTTTTGAACTATGCTGAGGCTTGCGCTGAGATGGGTTCTTGCACTAAAGCAGATTTGGACAAATCTATCAACTTGCTAAGAGCACGTGTTGGTATGCCAGCTATGAGCGTAACTCCTGTTGCTGACCCTGCAAACAACATGGGTGTTAGCGACCTTATCTGGGAGATCCGTCGTGAGCGTAGAGTTGAGCTTATGTACGACCTTGAGGACCGCTACTGGTCACTTATCCGTTGGAAACAGCTTGACAAACTTGACAACAAGAAATATCCAGACCAGACTAAAGGTGCTTGGATTGGCAACACCAAGGCTGATCAGGTAACTGTTGATGAGAATGGTTACATTGACGGTTCATTTGGTATGTTCCGTACATTTGAGGATAAACTATATCTTCAGCCAATTCCTTCAGGACAGCTTAACCTAAACGACAAACTTGGTCAGAACCCAGGTTGGTAATAACAGGCTTAATGCTATATAATAAAGGCGGTCAATTTTGGCCGCCTTTTTCTATATACACTCCTTTTCTACCACCCAGGATTTTGAGGAAAATCAACCCCTTTCATCTGGTACAGGGTAAGTTCGCCTGTTGGAATTGCGCTCAGGTAATTTTTGGGTATCTGCACTGGTCTGCCGGCCAAAGCCCCATAAGGGAGTATGTATCCTGATAAATCTACCTCCAATCCTTCAACTGCGTCTGAAGCAGGCACTTTTGCCCCTCTAAATATATCTGGTTTTACATCCGGCGAAAGATACTCAAGCTTGCCCCATCTGCGTATATCCCACTCTCGGAAGCCGTCAATCATCAGCTCAACTCTTCTTTCCCTGCGGATTTCCCATAACAGTGGGGATACATCTGCATCTCGCAAAGGGTCGTCGGGAACAGAAGTGAGCAGGAGTGGTGCCACCCCTCCCCTTGCCCTAAGGAGATTTACTGTGTTATTGAGGTCTTGCTGGGTAAGGAGCCCAAGTTCTGCACTTGCCTCTGCATAATTGAGCATTATTTCTGCAAGCCAGAATATTGGGGCATCTGTTGGGTTGTTTGGTGCAAGTATTTCAGAAGCTCCCAAATTTGCATTATTGAATTTGGTTATGATGTATCCTGTGCTGGAGGTGAAACCTTTTGAGTTAGGGTTACCTATGTATGCCAATTCTCCCTCCACAGACTGTACAAGCCTTAAATCTCTGTTTGACAGAGTTTGTGCAATTGTCCCGTCGCCCGCATACATGGTAGACAACAAGATTGGCAGTCCGTCGGTGCACAGGTATGCATCAATTGCGTCTTTTGTTAGACCGTTCATCATTGTACTGCTGTTTGTATAGCCAATTACAGAGTGGGTAAGTATCCCGGACACATAAGATTTAAATAGGAGCACTTCCGGGTTTTTACTCAAATCCAATGAGCCGTAAAGTTCCTGATATACCGGAGTAAGGGAGAACATACCGCTCCCGATAATTTCTTGTGCCGCAGAGCGTGCAATCTGCAGAAGAGCCTCTCCCCTCGCAGCATCTGCCCCAACATATTTGGCGTAGGTTCCTTCATATAGGGCTACCCTGCTCAAGTATGCCAAAGCCACCTCTTTTGAGAGTACATTTACATCTCCTACAGCCTTGTTTCTCTCTATTGTACGCAAGTTTTCCACTGCAAACTGCAAATCTGCAACTATACTGTCAACCACTGCTGCCCTTGGGGTACGGGGTGCATAAATGGCCTCCAGATCTGACTGATCAAGGTATTTGTTTATGTATGGTACATCTCCAAAGTGGCGTACAAGATTGGCGTATTCAAATGCCCTGAAAAATCTTGCTACTGCAAGATAATGTGCGGCAGCTTCACTGCTGAGCATATTCATTTGAGGAATTCTAAGCAGAAGAAGGTTTGCCTTTCTTATATATGTATAATCCCAATGGCTGTTGCCTGCAGGAGCAGTTACCGGAAACAGGTCCATTGCTCTTGCAGCCTGGTCATCTGTAAATGTTGTAAAGTAGAAATCTCCGTTGGTACCTGTGCCATATCCTGTAAAAAGGTTATAAAATTCCCAACAGTAAGATTTTACATTATTTTCACTTGTCCAGAAGTTATCATCTGTAAAGACCGTTTTGGATCCTCTGTCCAAGAATCCCTTTGAACAGGAAATTACTGACAATGAGCATGCTGCCACCAACAGCAATCCCGTATATTTAATTATATCCCTTTTCATATCTCATTTACATTGTAAGTTGTATTCCAAATGAGAAAATTCTCTCAAATGGGGCTGTTCTGCCATAAAAATTGGATGTTGAAGAGCCTGCTGTTATCTCAGGATCTATTGGAATTGTCTTTTGTGAGAACTCCAGCAGATTCTCTCCACTGAAATACACTCTGGCTTTGGTAAGATGGACCTTACGCAATAATTTGTCGGGAAGAGAATATCCTATGGTGAGATTTTTAAGTCTCAAGTATGAGAGATTCAGCAGGTATTTGGTTTGCGGATAAAAGTTGTTTCCGCTGGCTGCCGCTGCATTTGCCATATATCTTATGCCGTTTATAGCAGAGGTGCCGTTGCCTGTATATGGAGCAGGATATTTTGCATTTGGGTTCTCAGGTGTCCAGAAATCCATCTGGTGTTCATACATTACATCTGCTCCACGGTAATAAGGGATTGCCTCATTGCCTGTAGCCCAAAGCTGCCTGCTTCCTATTCCCTGAAAATAGATATCCATATCAAATCCCATCCAATTTCCACCTATCCTAAAGCTGTATTGGTAACGTGGGGTTGTATTTCCTATTATTTTAAGGTCACCATGGTCCTGCAGGGTAGATTTGCCGGCATTTATGGCTCCATCAGAATTAAGGTCCTTGAATTTGATGTCGCCTGGTCCATATACAAAGTTGCCGCTCTGGAGCCCTGTCTGATCTGGTGATGCAGCTACATCTGCAACTGATGTGAAGTACCTGTCTGTTTCAAATCCCCAAATTTCTCCTATGGTTTTTCCTTTATAGTTTTCTGTAAGGAGATTGCCGGAATTTGAGTTCCACTCAGTAATTACACTCCTATAATCACTTACATTTACATTGGCGTAAATGCTCAATCCATTGGCAAAGCTGTGGCTGCCGTCTATTGTTATTTCCCATCCTCTTGTGCGCAAACGGCCGTCATTCACCATTGCCGCTGCTGTTCCAAAGCTTTCAGGCAGGGTCTCTCCAACAGAGAGCATATTCCTGTTTTCACGTTGGAACCAGTCAAATGTTATTCCATATTTGTTCCTCAGGAACCGTATATCTGCACCAATATCAAGTGTGGCAATATCCTCCCAATATAGGTTTTGTGAGACATTTGCAGGTAAGCCTGTGTAAAGTACTCTCACCCCATTTACCAGCCATGAGGCTGTGGCGGTTGACATTGTAGGGATAAACCTGTCTGCACCTACATTCTGGTTCCCAATCAGACCGTATGATCCCCTTATTTTCATATCTGAGATTACCTCTTTTACAGGGGTAAAGAAAGGCTCCTGGGAGATTCTGTAGCCAAGTGAGAATGAGGGGAAGAAAGCCCATCGGGAGTGTGATGGAAAGTTTGAAGAACCATCATATCTTCCGTTTACCTCTACAAGGTATTTGTCTTTGTAGTTGTAGTTTACTCTGGCAAACCATCCAACTACAGCCCAATCACTGGCTGCCCCGTTTACTGTTGCTGTTCCGTTTGCCAGTGGGAGCTGTCCAAGATTGTTGTCCATAAGTCCCATTTTCTTGGAAAACTGCTGGGTGTACTCACCTGTCTCAACATTGAGTCCGGCTGTTGCCTTAAGGTTATGCTCACCAAAAGACTGCTCATACGTTGCGTATGTATTGTAGGTAATCTGTGAAGATTTTGAAGCTGTAAAGTCTACCTCATCATAAGAACTGCCAGGAAGTTTGGTATTGTAGCTCAAACCTCCGCCCCAGAAATCCCAAAGGGAAACATATCCTCCAGTCTGATGTATGTTCCTGTGTCTGGTTGAGTAGGCAAACTCACTTCTCAACTGCACAAGGTCTCCAATATAAAAAGTGGCTGCCACCTGGGCGTTCTGGTAAGTTTCATTATTTGTACTGTATGATGCGTTGTGCAGGAAGCCGGGTATATGCCTGAAATAAGCTGTAGTTCCAGCTTGGTCTGTATAGGTTCCGTAAGGGAAATATCTGCCCCAACGCCACATATAATAGAAAGGATCCTGGTATTGGTACGGATACTGGTAATCTGTCTGACGGATATTCAATCTGGCATCTATATCTGCCCATTTGGCCGGTTTTGCATTAAGGCTCAGCGACAAATTGTATTTGTTAAGTATGTCCGGTTTTATTTTAAGGATACCCTCCTGATACTGGTAACCTCCGCTAAGGACAAAACTTATCTTCTCACTTCCTCCAGTTATTTGCAGATTATGGCTCTGCTGCGGTGTCCACTTCTGGTACATCTCCGGTACAGGATCCCATAAGCGGTAAAAATATGTAACTGCATCCTTTATCTCAAAATCCTCCCCAATAATCATCTCTTTACCTGTGCGGTTATGGGAATAGTTGTTTATCCAGTTTGTAATACCGGCCATAAGGGGCTGGGCCTTCATTCCAAACATATCAAAGGCCTGTTTGCCTCTCTCCATTGCGGCCTCCATTGCAGCAATCTCTGCCACCTGGTCTTGTGGGAACTGCGGCAATACTGTTGGAGTACCCCATGAGAAATTGTTGGTATAGCTGGCTGTAAACCTTGTACCCATCTTGCCGCTCTTGGTCTTTATAAGAATTACGCCAAAAGCTGCCCTTGCACCATAAATGGAAGTGGAAGCGGCATCCTTAAGGACCGATATGCTCTCTATATCATCTGAATTTACAAGCGAGATATCACTTACCACAACATTATCCACCAGGATAAGGGGAGAACCGCCATCAGCGGCGTTAATTGAACCCATACCCCTTATGTTTATGGCAGGAGTCTGGTTTATGGCTCCATTGGAAAAAGTAATGGTAAGACCGGGAACGGCACCCTGCAAACCTTTGGCCGGATCTGTAAAAGGCTTGCTCTCCAAAGTTCTCCCAACATCTACTGTAGATACAGCACCTGTAAGGTTCTCCTTTTTCTGGGAGCCGAAACCTACAACCACAAGTTCCTCCAATAGCATGGCATCCTCATTAAGCACCACATCTAAAACTGCCCTGTCATTCACCTGAACCTCTACTTTTTTCATCCCGATAATTGAGAACTCCAGCACAGCATCTTGCGGCACCTTTATATTATATAAGCCATCCACATCTGTAATGGCCACATTTCGTGGATTTCCTATCTCCACTACCGACACCCCAATAAGGGGCTCTCCATTTACATCAGTAACCTTTCCCTTAACTGAAATTGTCTGCAAGGAAATACCACTGTCATTGGCATATAAAGGATACACCCCAGCAGAAATGCCCATAAAGAGCAGCAACAGGGAGAAGGCAATATACCACTTGCCTCTTCCCGACAAACTGTAACCGTTGGAATTATACATAAGTTGAAATATTAAATCTTCTTGAGTAAAACAAAATTCCAGCGGTTTGGTTTATAATTGCTACATTTGCGTATATGTTACCGTTAAAGAGCAAAATACTGCTGTTCCCCTATTGGGCAGCCCTTAAAATAAGGCATCTGCTATATGATAAAGGTATAATGAAAAGCTCCAGCTTTCCTGTACCTGTAATATGCATTGGCAACATTACTGTAGGGGGCACAGGCAAAACCCCGCACACTGAGATGATAATCCGCATGTTGCAGGACAAATACAGGGTTGCAGTGCTCTCAAGAGGATACAAAAGAAAAACAAAAGGGTTCAGGATTGCTACCCTCTCAGATACATTTGCAGAAATTGGAGATGAGCCCTTGCAGATAAAACACAAATTTCCACACATTACAGTTGCAGTATGTGAAGACAGATGCAAAGGAATTGAGCAGCTGCTTGCATTGCCACAAGAGCTCCGCCCTGAGATAATCATTCTGGACGATGCTTTCCAGCACCGCAGGGTAAAACCATCACACTCCATTGTGCTTATGAACTGGCAAAACCCCATCTTCACCGACAACCTTTTACCACTTGGCCGTTTGAGAGACCTGCCCGAGCAGATTTGCCGGGCTAACTCTGTAATTGTAACCAAATCTCCACTTTTTGGAGAACATGATGGAATTATTGATGAACCTCTTGCAGCCGAGCAGATTGCCCCGGTAGAAAAAGAGTGGCGCGCCCGCCTTAACCTGCGTCCGGAGCAAAATCTCTGCTTCTCATACATAACATACGGCAACCCTAAAGCCGTATTCCCATTTGAAGGAGACAACCGCTACATATACTCAAAAAGTGCTATATTCTTTACAGGAATAGCCAACGACAGCCAGTTTAAGGAACACATTGCGGATACATATAAAATTTTGGGATCACTAAAATTCCCAGATCACTACAACTTTACCCAAGCCAATATAAGAGATATAAACAGCTGGGCAGCCAAACACCCCACAAGTGTAGTCCTTACCACAGAAAAAGACAGCATGCGTCTGATGTCCAACCCACACATAAGCGCAGACCTCAAAAAAAGACTCTTCTACATCCCAATAGAAGTACGCCTACTCCCCTCTCAGACAGTCCAACTTTAGTCCCGGGAATACCATATTTTGGCACCAAACCACAGCAATACCCCAACTTTGGTGCGGAAAACACCTCTTTTTGGCACCAAACCGCAACAACTACCCAACTTTGGTGCGGAAAACACCTCTTTCTGGCACCAAACCACAACAACTACCCAACTTTAAGTACGTATATAGGCACTATGCAGTTTGCGCAGAAAACAACCTAAAATTGCGCAAAGTCAACCAACCAATGAAAATTTGCGCAGAAATCAGCCAATAATTGCACAAACGCAACACAGCAATGGGAGTGTGTGCAGAAAACGGTCCAAAACTGCACAAAGATGAAATGGCAATGCAAAGATGAGACAGCAGCGCAAAGATGAGACATTCCTGCGCTAAAGGCTCTCAAGTCTTACATGTCACCCCATCGGGAAGCTACATAGTCGAGCAGTTTCACAACCTCTGCAGGGTCATTTTCTGTTACGAGTTTGAGGCGGGTCTCTTTGAAATCCGGGAGACATTTGAAGTAGTTGCTCAAATGACGGCGCATTTCAAGTACTCCTACCCTATCTCCTTTTACTGAGATTGATTTTGCAAAGTGTTTTTTGGCAAGGGCCACTTTTTCTAGTACTGTCAGCGGTGGCATCTCCTCTCCATGCTCAAGGAAATGTTTCACCTCTTTGAAAATCCAGGGACGGCCGTATGTTGCACGGCCAATCATAATGCCGTCCACACCATATCTTTCAAATGCAGCAGCTGCCCCCGGTCCGTTTGTAATATCTCCATTACCTATAATAGGTATGTGCATACGGGGATTTTCCTTTATTTTTCCTATTAGGCTCCAATCTGCCTCACCTTTGTACATCTGGCAACGTGTGCGGCCATGTACTGTAAGGGCTGCTATACCCACATCCTGAAGCCTCTCTGCCAATTCTACTATTATTTTTGAGTCTTCATCCCAACCCAAACGGGTCTTTACTGTTACAGGGAGCTTGACTGCTTCCACTACAGATTTGGTAATTTCCACCATTTTGTCGGGAAAACGCATCATGCCGCTTCCTGCTCCTCTTCCTGCAATTTTGCTTACAGGGCATCCGAAGTTTATATCAATTATATCAGGTCCTGCTCCTCCTGCTATCTGCGCTGCATTCTCTGCCATTTGGGCAGCCTCTACCATTGCTTCTGGAATATGCCCGTAGATCTGTATCCCTATAGGCTTCTCATAATCATAAGTTACAAGTTTGGCTAAAGATTTCTTTGCATCCCTTATGAGCCCGTCTGAAGAGACAAACTCAGTGTACATCATGTCTGCACCAAATTCCTTACATATATATCTGAAAGATGCATCTGTAACATCCTCCATTGGAGCCAAAAAAAGGGGCTTTTCTCCCAAATCCAAATTGCCTATCTTCATAAGTCTATTGTTTACAGGGAGCAAAAATAGTATTTTTGCTTTAGTATCTAAAATACACATCCATAATGGAAAAGAAAAAATTCAAAAGAATAGGAGTTCTCACATCCGGAGGAGATGCCCCAGGAATGAATGCTGCAATCAGAGCCGTGGTAAGGACATGTATATTTCATGGTGTAGAGCCAGTGGGAATTATGAGAGGCTATCAGGGGATATTGGACAAACGATTCTTTGATATGCAGTCACACTCTGTTTCTAAAATCATAAACCTGGGCGGCACTATGCTCAAATCCAGCAGATGTCCACAGTTTAAGGAAAAAGAGATAAGAAAGCAGGCCATTGAAAATCTTAAGGAGAAGGGAATTGAGGCATTGATTGTAATTGGAGGAGACGGCTCTTTCAGAGGAGCTGATGCATTGTATACCGAGTTTGGATTCCCTGTTGTAGGCGTACCAGGGACAATAGACAACGACATTTATGGTACCGATTTTACAATAGGTTTTGATACGGCTATAAATACGGCTGTAGAAGCTATTGACAAAATACGAGATACCGCAGATTCACATAATCTGCTCTTCTTTGTA
>JAZTYE010000144.1:0-1965 GCA_045636765.1 Candidatus Egerieisoma sp. | reverse complement strand
AAAACAAGTAGGTGAGATAGTATACCGCTTTATTGCGCAGTAGTTATCTCTCCATTCCATATTATTTCTCAGAATTTCAATTTTACAACTTTCCCGTCCATTGTCATGGCAATTGCCTCACCATCTCCTGTTGCACAGAATGATGTTACTGCGCAATTTGAAATTTTGTATTGCCACAACAATCCCTTTCCGTCCGCATCTATTGCACAAACGGTTCCATATGTATCTGCTGCAAGAACCGTATTTTTGTCTGGAACTTCAACAGGGGCTGTCGGGATATAATTATATGTATACGGCATCTTTGTTTCCCATTTTACAGGGAACCCCTCTGCGGTAAGGTCAAATGCGGTGAATGTGTCTTCAATCCCTTTTATGTAAAGGGTGTTGCCATCGTTGGATATTCCCATTGACTCCCTTCCTTTAGAGGAAGTGTTCTGCCATACTATCTGGCCATCTGGAGCATAAGCTCTTAATGTGTGGTCCGAACTCTGTATAAAAATATACCCTTTTGAAATTACAGGCCAGCAGGCTCCAGGGGAGAAGTATCTTCCTCTGCCAATATTGTGTTCCCATACCTTTTCTCCCGACAAACGGTCAATTGCCCAGAAGCGTCCTTCCCAACCACCTGTATAAACATTTGCTGAATCTGCGCAAGGACGGGACTCCATATAGCCGGGGAATCCTTCTGTAACCCAATTCAATTTACCTGAAGTTGCATCAATTGAATAGAACTTTTCATTGGAAGAGCCAATATAAATTGCATTCCCCGCCAGCAGTGGAGAAGCAATTATAGGGTAACCGGTATTGTATTTCCATATGAGCTCTCCGTTATTGCGGTTAAGGGCGTAAACATATCCGTCAGTAGATGATATGTATATTTTTTCTACATCAATATAAGGTGCTGAGAAGATTTTGTTGCCACACTGGTATTCCCATAACTTTTTGCCGTTTTCCACATTTACAGCAACAGCTTTACCACCGGTAGTTGTATATACATATAAATTTCCGTCAATTGAGGCCTGGGATGCAATATCTGAGCTCTCTTCAATTCTCCATACCTCCTTTACCTGAGGATATTCATCATTTATTGCATATGAAACCTCTATTGGTTCCCCTTTGTATGAGAATACCTCCTGCAAGCCCCCTTTGAACCATACCGGCAGGGTAGGGCCCTTTACAGTGCGTTCTGCAACAAAGATTGAATCATGTGTGAGGGTAACTATATTATATCCTCCCATAGGGTCTTTTTTGCGTAGAATTGAGCGGCCAAGGATACTGGTAAGCCCGTTGTATTCATCTGTGCCGTTGTGGTGCATGTGGCCGCAAAGGATATACTGTACGTTATACTCTTTTAGCATGTTTGTAACCTCATAGCTGTTGGCCACATTGTCTGTCTGCGGAAAGTGGTTTATAAAGATAATAGGCTGGTCTTTTGATGTAGTATCCAATACACTTTCAAGCCATGTAATCTCTTCTCTTGGGATATGTGGAGAGCCCATTCTGAGCATAGGACCGCTTCCGCATCCAATGAAACGGATACCATGAGTGTCAAAGCAGAACCTTGGAGCATTATCCTTAAAGTAGTGTTCAAAGGTTGTAGTACCGTTTTCGCTCCAGTTGACATCATGATTGCCGTCTACCATAAAATATGGCTTGCTCAGAGGGGCAAGCCTCTCCTTGAGCAATGCAAACTCGGAGGTTACACCAAACTCTGTAAGGTCTCCGCTAAAGATTACAAACTCAATGGAATCCATCATGTTAATGTCCTCTATAGTTTGTATAAAATCATCTTCTGCATTCGCGGAAGCTCCAAGATGGGTGTCAGATATCCATGCAAATGAGAATGTACGCTCTGCCACTTTGCCGTCTGTAGCCGGTGTGCAACGGGCAAATAAAAGAATAAAGGAGACAGCCACAAGCAATGGCTCTCTCCTTTGTGAAATAGTTCTTATAAGTTTGTATAGT
>JAZTYE010000143.1:0-11112 GCA_045636765.1 Candidatus Egerieisoma sp. | reverse complement strand
TTTTGGGGCGGCAAGAGTAGAAATAATTGCCGCGGATGGAGCTGTGGAGGTAAACAGGTGCGGTATGGTTCTCCTCAAGGAACCATCTCAGCCCACCGGTATGGTCATTGTGTCCGTGGGATATTATTACTGCATCTATCTCTGTAGCCAGTGGAAGTGAGTTATCACTCTCTCTTAAAAGTTGCAGGTTCTCCAGAAACTTTCCGCTGGCTCCTGTATCTATAAGGAAGTTGTTGCCATTCAGGGAAAGGAGTATGCATAATCCGTGCTCGTGCAGAAGGGCATGGTTGGCAGGATTTGGCAAATTGTCTATAAGAACATGCAATTTCATATTATCTTAATCTGTGTGCTTTGAAATGCTTTCTGATAAAAGCAAGAAGATATATGAGTCCAAATATTGTAAATACAAATGAAACAGCATATGCCGTTGAGTAGTTGCTGTATTGGGCAATGATTCCTCCAAAGAATACACCTGCACCCACTCCAAGATCAAAGAATGTAAGGTATGTGGCATTTGCTGCACCCCGTTCACTGTCCTGGCCAAGATTTATTATCATAGTCTGGGCTGTAGGGGAGATGAGTCCGTATCCTATACCCATGCATATTGCAGAAGAGAAAAATGCAACAGGATTGTGAATAAAGGCAACAATGAAGAATCCAATCATAAGCGATACTATACCCATTGCAAAAACTGTGATGTATTTTCCGCTTTTAAGTATCATGGCACTGGATAGGCGGGCCGCAACCAGACCTGCAGAGAATATTGTAAAATAGTAACCTGCTCCCTGCTCTATGCCAACTTCTTCTTTTGCGTATATTGAAAGGTATACAGTAATGATCCCGTACCCGAATGTTAGGAGTACCATTACTGCTGCCTCCGGGAGTCCTGTTTTAAGCAGAAGATTCTTTATTGAGAACTTTTTGGTAGAGAATTCAGCTTGCTTGCTCGCCTTTATGTTTGCAGTTGCAAGGAATCCTGTAAGTCCAACACAGAATACCGCTATGAATATGGTTTGGAAGGGGATTCCGTTCTCATGCATGAACAATGAGATTACCGGTCCTGTTGCCATGGCCAAACTGGTTGATGATGTGTAGATTGCCAGCCCTTCTCCGCGTCTGTTTTCCGGTATGATATCTACAGCCATGGTGTTTATGCCAACGGTAGATGAACCGAACGCTATGCCATGTACAAATCTAATTATAAAGAAAAGGCCCAATGATGCCGCCAGCGTGTAGCTCAGGCACATTGAGATATAGAAAAGGTAGAAGCACATCATCAGGGGCTTGCGAGCCACCTTGTCCAACCAGAATCCCGCTATTGGCCTGGTTACAAGTGCTGCTATTGTATACAAGGAAAGTATTGTTCCAATTACAGATTCACTGGCCTGAAGATGATTGGCCAGATATAACGGCAAAATGGGCAACAACATGTAAAACGCATTGTACATTAAGAAGTTGCCCAAGTTTACCAATATGAAATTCCTGTTCCAAAGCATTATTTTGCTTTCTCCATTTTTTCTATTTCCCGGTTTATCCTTACCCAGGTATAAACTGCAGAAATAATCATTGCAACTACTGTTGCGTAACCTGTAAGATTAAGTAGAAATTCTCCCATAATACCTGATTTTTAGATTTGTACTGTTTTGTTTACAGTGCAAAAGTACAGTGGTGTTTTGTCAACTTATGACACAGGGAAAATTTCTTGAAAATTTTTATTTCACTAAAAAAGCATCAATTAATAACCCAGATTATCACCTCTAAGAAGCGTCTGGAAGAAGTTGATATGCTGCTCTAGGGCAAATCCCCAGTAAGGCCATGAGTGCTTTCCTGGAGTTAGGAGTACAAAGTGAGGAATACCCATGTATCGGCATTTCTCAGAGAAAAGGTCTGTACATCTTACATAGAAATCATCATATCCGCAGCTTACAATAAATGGCTTGTTCATGCCTGCAAGCTTGTGCACTCTGTTTATTGCACTCTCTGCAGCAAGTCTTTCTGTCTTGTTGCCAATAACTTTGGAGATCTCTTTATCTTTAAGTGGTGTAAGTTCAAGGTCAAGCACGCCGCTCATGCTGCCTGCAGACTTGAATTTCTGAGGATTGTCAATAAATAGGTTCATTGCTCCGTGACCACCCATACTTAGACCTGTAATGAAAGTTTTCTCCGGTGTAAGATTGAACTTTTTCTCCATCATAGGGAAAAGCTCGCTCCAGAAGAAAGTTCTCCACTGCATTTTGTCAGGGTCTGTGTTATTGAGGTACCAGCTGTTGTAAAATCCGTCGGGACATATGATGCGGAAATTTGTTCTGTTGGCAATCTCCTGAATATTGTGTTTCTGGCTCCAGTTTGCGTAACAGCCGCTCCAGCCGTGTAACAGGAACAGGGTAGAGGTATTTTCATTAACATTAACGGGGGTAAATACAAGAACTGAGTCATTGCATTTGAGATTCTTGCTCTCAATGACAATAAGTTCCTGTGCGTTGGCCTTTCCAAAGGCCATAATGCATAACATCAATGCAACTGCAAAACGGATCATAATATTTATAGTTATTTTAGTTAGGTGTGCAAAAATAGTTTAATTTTGTGACATGGATATTATAAATACAAATAAAACAAAGGCCATCTTAAAGAAAAGATCTGTTTACATAAGCCTGGCGCTGGCTTTTATTGTAATGATGGTCAGTTTTTCAAATGAGGGAAAGTTCAAATATGAATACCATAAAGGACGCCCGTGGATGTATGAGACTCTCATTGCACCAATTGATTTCCCAATTTTAAAAAGTGATGCTGAACTTCTGGCAGAGACAGAGGAGGCTGCCTCAAAGGTGGTACCTTATTATATTTATGACAATACTGTAGAGGCGGCACAGCAGGAGGCGTTGGCCCGTCTTCAGGTAAGGTTCTCAATTCCAAGTGAACTGGAGAGGGAGATTGCAGATGCTTTGTCACACATCTATTCGGTAGGTATTATTCCCGATAACTCTGAACAGGCTGTTTCCCGCACCAGCTATGTCATTGTCCAGAGGGACAGGAGGGCCAATGAGGAACTGCAGCAGGGGCTATTTACAATTTCGTCGGGATTGCAGTATATAAAATCAGACCTTTATATAAATATGCCTGCTTATAATGCAGACTCTCTGGTTGCACTGTATGGAATTGCACAACTTGTGCAGCCTAATCTTATATTCAGCCAGCAGAATACAGATCTTTTGCACAAGGAGGCTATAAATTATATCTCTCCAACTAAAGGTATGGTATATGCAGGGCAGCTTATTGTAACTGAAGGTGAGACAATTACCTCTGATATTCAGCAGCTGTTGGATTCATATAAGGCAGAGTATGAGATGAGTTTCGGGTACTCAGGTAAAGTGTGGCATCTTGTTTTAGGACATGCAATTGTTTGTATTATGCTTTTGATGCTGGTATATGCAACCATATATTTTGTAAACTTCAATATCATTACAGAGGCAAACAGATTCAACTTTATCCTTCTTGTTGTGGTTATGGCATTTGTAGTTACCATGTTTGCCAAAAAAATGGAAGCAAATATGATGTTTATGGTGCCATACGCTGTTTTTGCTCTGTATTTGATGGCATTTTTCAGGAACAAGCTGGTATTTCCAATATATATGATTTTGCTAATGCCTTTGTTGCTGGTTTCTGAGTATGGAGTGGAACTATATATGATAAATGCCGTGGCAGGAGGTCTTGCGCTGGTTTCCTTCTCATTTTTGTATAAAGGTTGGCTGCAGTTCCTGAATTCGCTTATCATCTTTATAGGTATGTTTATCATGCATCTGGCTTTCAGACTTATGGAAAGCGGCTCTTTGGATGGTATGAACAGTATGGTGATATTCTTTATATTCTGTAATGCGTTCCTTGTGGTGGCAGCTTATCCTCTGGTATTCCTTTTGGAGAAAGTGTTCTCGCTAGTGTCTGTGGCTACACTAAAAGATTTGTCTGATACAAATAACAGATTGCTCCAGGAACTTGCACGCAAGGCGCCAGGTACATTCCAGCACTCATTGCAGGTTGCTAATCTTGCAGAGAGAGCAGTTCTGGCAATTAGAGGCAACTCCAGACTTGTTAAGGTTGGAGCAATGTACCATGATATTGGAAAGATTAACAATCCTCAATGTTTTATTGAGAATCAGGCTCCAGGAGTAGATTATCATAAAGGGCTATCTCCTCAGGAGAGTGCACATGAAATTATAAAACATGTCTCAGATGGTCTGGAAATAGCAAAAAAACATAATTTGCCCCAAATTGTAACAGATTTCATTACATCTCATCATGGAAGGTCGCAGACCGGCTATTTTTATACACAATATTGCAATAATGGAGGTGATCCTGCAAATAAAGATGCCTTTACATATCAGGGAACACTCCCTACAGCTAAAGAACAGGTTGTTGTAATGATGGCAGATGCAGTAGAGGCTGTATCCAGAACGCTGAAGGATTACTCGGCTGAGAGCATTTCAAAGCTGGTAGATGGAATTACAAGCCAGAGAATTTCTGATTCGCAGCTGGCTATGGCTGATATATCCATTAAGGAGATAAATGTTGTAAGGGCGGTATTCAAGAAACATCTTCAGGAGATTTACCATGCCCGCATAGCTTATCCTGCGCAAAAGAAGGACCATAAGAGGGATGTATTGGTGAATGAGGATACAGAGTAATTATATGAAGAAAATTATAAATCCATATATTGGTGACGAGAATCTGGGTTACAATTGTTTTGCGTGTGCTCCCAATAATCCGTGTGGCTTAAAAATGGAATTTTATGAAGATGGGGATGAGGTAGTATCTTTCTGGCAGCCCGACGGTAATTTCCAGAGCTGGATTGACACTCTCCATGGCGGTATTCAAGCAACCCTTATTGATGAGGTTGGCGGCTGGTTTGTATTTAGGAAATACCAGACCTCTGCAATGACAACCAACCTTAATATCAAATACAAGGCACCGGTTCCCATCTCAAGCAAGCTAGAAATCAGAGCAAGAAAGAAAGAGCAGAAACGGACTTTTGTAATACTGGAAATAACCCTTAAAGCAGACGGGAAGCTATGCTCTGTAGCAGAAGCTACCTATTTTACCTTCCCTAGGGAAATGGCAGAGAAAGAGTTTCTGTTCAAGCCGTATGAGGTAGAGGAGTAAAAAAAGGGCAGCCGATTGGCTGCCCTTTTTGCTTATTTCTTTATGAACTCGCCAACAGGATCTTTAATGTCAAATGTTAAAGACTGTACTTTGCTGCCTTTAACTGTAAAGATAAGGTCATATCTGCCTGATCCCTGTTCGTAGAATGTGAATGTATTGCCGTTTTTATGGGTAAGTTTTGAGTCAACTTTTCTTAAATTGAAATAAAGCTCACCATCTTTCTCATAAACTTTGGCTGTACCAAATGGCTCAAGTGTGTAGCTGCCAATATATGCTTTGTTTGCAAGTGCAGGAATTGGGGTAGGAGTCTCTTTCTCCTGAGGCTCATCTTTGCTGAACAAGTCCTCTTTATAGTCTGCAAAATACTCGTCAAAGTAATTGCTCTCCTTGTTCCCTTTGTAAAGCTCAATAAGGTCACGTCCCAAAGCAGACTGAGGGTCAGATGAGCTTCCGTTGTTTGTAAGGAATACAAATCCAAGATTCATCTCAGGATGCATGCCCACCAATGCTGTGTAGCCGTAAGCTAAACCTGTATGTCTGATATAGCGTCCCTGCTCGCCAAACTCAACTGTCCAGCCCTGTGCATAGTTTGTAAGGCGTGTTGAGTCACTTCCTGTAATGGTCTGAGGGTACCACAACATATTGTGGTTCTTGCGTGAGATAACCTCTTTACCGTTATAGGTGCCGTGGTTAAGGTGCATTTTTACCCAGTTTGCCATATCCTCAACGGTTGAGATTACAAATCCTGCAGGAGCTACGGCAGAAAGCCATGCAAATGCGTTGTCCTTGTCTGTTCTTGGAACAACAACAATCTCATCCTTATCCTCTGCCTTTTTCATTCTGTAACCCTGTGCAAGGTTCTCTGCAGTGTAGAAAGCTTTATTGCCTGTTGTACTGTTTTTCATCTCAAGAGGGGTAAAGATGCGCTCAATAAGTGCATCATCCCAGCTCTTGCCGGTATATTTCTCAATAATCTTTGCCGCAATTGTGTACATGCTGTTGTTGTATGCATATGTTGTGCGGAAGCTGTATGTAGGCTGTACTACAGAGTATATTTTGTAAAGGTCATCCCTATTGTAACCCCATGTTGGAAGGTCATCCAATGCGTAGCTGTTGAAACCGCTGTGGTGAGACATGATCTCCCTTACCTGAAAATTCTCAGTTACCCATGGGTCATACATTTTAAAATCTGGAAGATAGTTTACAACAGGAGCATTCCATTTGATCTCAGGGTACTCATCCATTACATTTGCCAAAAGGCCTGAAGTGAATGCTTTTGATGTTGATGCAATTACAAACTGTGTCTGAGGTGTAACAGGAACAGGTGCTGTAACTGAATCTCCAAGGTGTGCGTGGCCGTATCCTTTCATAAATACAACTTCACCATCCTTTACAACGGCTACCGCCATTCCAGGGACTTTCCACTCATCAATGGCCCTCTGGCACATTGCATCAAACTCTGCAGGGATTGATTTGTAATACTTCTCTTGCGGATTGCCGTTGCAGGCAGCAAGGGAAATAAGAAGTGCTGCAGCTGCAAAAAAATTGAATAGTTTTTTCATAAGAATATTGTATTTGTTATTGCTCAGTGAGAATATGTGGCAAGTTAGTTAAATTTTGTCTAATTTTGCTCATTATTGGTCAGTAAATATATTAACCTATGAAAAAACTGGTTTTATCTATAGCAGCCCTTATTGGGCTTACAGCCATTTCTGCAATTGAGGCAAAAGCCCAGAATGTGCAGCTTTTTTATGATACGGAGAGGGAGTGTGCAACCACTACAATAGAGATGTTCAGGCCAGACGCCTTTGGAAGCACTTTCTTCTTTGCAGATTTTGACTATTCACCAAAAGTGAGCGGAGCATATTGGGAGATTTCAAGGGAGTTGTGCTTCTGGCAGGAGAGCAAAATGTCATGGCTCTCATTGCATGTCGAGTACAACGGAGGCCTTAACACTGTTGCCGGACCTTTCAACAACAGCTGGTTGAGTGGACTTACCTATTCCGGACATTCCAAAGACTTCAGCAAAACATGGTCACTTTCTGCAATGTACAAGCATATTCCGGGAACAATAGGACTTGACGGCTCAAAACAGGCCGGCAATTTCCAGATTACAGGAGTATGGGGTATCTCATTTGCAAACGGATGGTGCTCATTCAGCGGTTTTGCAGATTTTTGGAAAGAGGCAAGACCTTGGCAAGGTACAGAGTACATTTTCATGACCGAGCCACAATTTTGGGTAAATCTCAACAAAGCAAAAGGTTGGGAGAAAATAAATCTTTCTGTAGGTGGGGAGCTTGAGATCTCATCAAACTTTGTAGATAAAGGCTTCCATGCAATGCCGGCACTGGGCGCAAAATGGACTTTCTAAAAAACTGAAAATATGGACAAGGTATCGGGAAACCCTTTAAAAAACCGAGTATTGGCACATTTGCGTGCCGGAGGGCAGTCTGTAAGCAACCAGACAGCCCTTATGGTTGTAACAGCATTCTTTGTAACCTCTTACTTGGTTTCAAATACCATGGCCGTAAAGGTCATTGGTATATTCAATCTCTTTTATTTTGACGCAGGTACAATTGTATTCCCTTTTGCATACATGCTGGGTGATATCCTTACAGAACTGTGGGGATTCCGTATAGCAAAAAGGGTAATCTGGACCACATTCTTCTGCAATATAATTATGGTGGTGTGCACGCAGGTAGGAGTATGGCTCCCGTCTCCTCCCGATATGCAGGGGATAGCAGATGCGTATGGCCAGATCTTCAGCTACGTGCCCCGCATTGTGCTGGCATCACTGGTAGGCTTTCTTTGCGGAGAGCTCTCAAATGCCTGGATAATGGTAAAAATAAGGGAAAAGACCAAAGGAAAACACTTGTGGGTACGCACAATAGGAAGTTCCGCTGTAGGATATTTCTTTGACAGTATCCCTTTTGTACTTATAGCATTTGCCGGAGTTGTCTCAAACAGGGAACTGCTGCTTATGATAGTATTCCAATATTGCAGCAAACTTGTCATAGAGGCCATCTTTGGAACCCCAATGGCATACGCCGCCATAAGGTTTGTAAGAAAATATGTAAAGCTTGAAAAATAGATTCCATTATGAAAGTATTGGTAACAGGCTCATCGCAGGGGATAGGCAAGGCAATTGCAGAAACATTTGTGGCAAAGGGGTATCAGGTTATTGGCATAGACAGGGCAGAGGCAACACTCTCTGCAGAAAACTACACGCACTGCAAACATGATATAAGGGACTATAATAATCTTCCCGACATATCTAATGTGGAGATACTCATAAACAATGCCGGCACTCAGAATGAAGACGATATAGAGACAAACCTTAAGGCACTCATAAAAGTAACCGAAAAATACGGAATACAGGAAAACATAAAATCAATCCTGAACATAGGCTCTGCCAGCGGACACACCGGCTCAGAGTTCCCCGAATACTGTGCCAGCAAGGGGGGAGTGATAGCCTATACAAAAAATGTAGCCCTGCGTGTAGCCAAATATGGGGCAACCTGCAACAGCCTCGACCCAGGAGGGGTACTCACACCCCTGAATGACTGCGTGGTAACTGATCCTGCACTGTGGAAAGATATAATGGCACAGACACCATTAAAAAGGTGGGCAAGTGTAGAAGAGATTGCCGGTTGGGCATATTTCCTTACTGTAGAAAACAAATTCTGTACAGGCCAGAGCATCATAGTAGATGGCGGCGAATCCATCAACTCCCATTTTGTATGGCCAGGCCTCTTATAAAATTGACTGCCTTTATTTTGATAATATTCAAATAGTTACTCGTTATGAAAATCTCACCTTTTATTTTGGAGCAATATTTTGCCAAATATGAATTCACTGCCAGGTATATGTTGTCATCTTCAGATTGTGACGGATATCCAATGGAACATATCTTGAATCAGGCAACTCCAGATGAACTTGCCATGTGGAATTCACTAACATTGGGCTATACAGAAGGTTATGGCAGTCCGGTTCTGAGGGAGGCAATCTGCAAGTTCTATACAAAGGCAAAACCCGAGAATGTTCTGGTAGCTTCTCCAGGAGAGTTGAGCTTTATAATGATGAATGTTATTGTAGAGCAGCAAAAAAGCTGTAAACCGCATGCAGTGGTTATATCACCTGCTTACCAGTCATTGTACCAGGTGCTCAAATCCCTCAATTGCGACATTTCATATTGGTTGCCTGAGAATGGCAAATTTAATGTGGAGACACTCAAATCTTTGGTAAGGGACGAAACCTGCCTTATAGTAATAAACTTCCCGCACAACCCCACAGGAGCATATATAACACCCCAGGAGCTTGATCAGATAGTGGAGATAGCCCGCAGCAAAGATGCATATCTGTATTCCGACGAGATGTACCGGGACCTTATTCTTAATGACGAGTGTGACAGACTCCCTGCAGTGAGTGACCTTTATGAAAAGGGTATAAGCTTGTGGGGTATGGCAAAATCTTTTGGTATGGCCGGATTGAGAATAGGATGGTTCGTATCACAAGACAGAGCTTTGCTTTCCAAAATACAATCATTCAAAGACTATTTGTCTATATGTTGCAGTGCACCGTCAGAAGTATTGTCAACTATAGCATTGAACCATGCAGACAAATTCATAGAGCCGAACATCAAGAAAATCAAGGACAATATATCATATTTCAAAGCGGCCGTAGATGCAGGCAAATTGCCATTTGTAAAATCATTCACAGAACCTTTGGCCGGAAGTGTCTCATTTGTTGAAATTGACCCTTCAAAAGCCGGTTACCTGCTTGAAACAGCACCATCCACAGCCCTTGAGTTCAGTAATGCAATAGTGGAGAAATATGGCATCATGACAGTACCCTCACCAATGTTTGAACACCCTGGAAATTACCTTAGAATAGGCTTTGGCCGCAAGAACTTCAAAGAAGTGATAAATATGCTTTCTGTAAAATAGCTGCGCCCTGTCAAATTTATAACACCTTCAGTGTGCACTATAATCCCAGTAGATTCTGTCGAAAACAATTCTTGTATTTGTGTATGACTGTACAATTTATGGGATTGAATCATAAGTCTTAACCACATATTACAAGGCTATGAAACCATATATTGATATTGCTGAAAGGACCAAAGAGGAGGCAATGAACATCTTTGAATTGTTATTATACCCTTGTTTTTGGTTATTGTGTATTATATTTCCACCACAACCCAAATTCCATCATTAACTTTGCCTTCGCGCTTCAAAATACCCATTTCAGTCAAACGGGCAAGATCACGTTCTATTGTACGTTTGCTTACCGACAAAGTTACCGACATTTGTTTGGCGGTTAATGTCGGTGAGACTTTAAGCATTAATAGTATTTTCTCCTGACGCTCAGATAGTTTAGTTACCGACATGTTACCGACATCGTTACCGACATCCTGTGTGTCGGTAGAGGCATAAATGATAGTCTGAAACTGTGTAGGAGTAGATTTGAAAACTGGCTTCAGTTCATCCTTGTACCCGTCCAAAGCCATAGTCTCATTGCAGATGCGTGTAAGACCGCTGCCTCGTTTCTCCATATAGTCCAACTGTATAATACTCTATAATAAAATTTACGCAGAAACTTCGCTATTTTTCTGCGTAAATCTCTGCGTAATCCTTGTAAGTTGTTGTAAATCAACCTGTACTGTGGAGATGGGCGGACTCGAACCGCCGTCCAACCAAACCATCAATATGCTTTCTACATGCTTATTCTTTCTTTGATTGTCGGGAGCAGGCTGCCGAAAGACAGGCCATCTGAACCTTATCCTTTGGGTCTTAGGGTGCTTTAAAGGAGTCCACACCAGCATCCGGCTTGGAATGATACCCCATATGCCAGACTCATAGCCAGATTAAAGAGTTGGCGGGATACTTGTCCACCCGGCAACCTTGGCGGGGCGGATTAAGCGTAATAGCTTGGCTGATTACGCAGCAAGTGCATAAGAAT
>JAZTYE010000142.1:0-28210 GCA_045636765.1 Candidatus Egerieisoma sp. | reverse complement strand
CCCACTATGAGTACTGCAATTATGGTCATTGTTACGGCTATGGGCCGTTCTACAAGTCTTTTAAGCATAGTCAGTTATTCTTTCTCATTTGCTTATCTCCACATCGGAGCCGTCTGCCAGATTCAGGTTGCCGCTTATGATTATGGCCTCACCTTCATCCAGCTGCACATCCTTCTCCTTGTGGCCACGCACCACGTGGTGTGTACTGTTGGAATGGAGGATATCCACATATCGCCACTCGGCCTTGCCGGTCTGCGGATTGAATACAAACAGCACATCATAGCCGTCCCTCATTACAACTGCGCTCTTTGGCACTGTAGGAAGGTTCTCCTTTACGCTTTTTATGAACACCTTCACATTCATACCCTCTATAAGTTTTCCTCCTTTGTTGGAAATGGATGCGCTAACTGCAATCTGCCCTTTCTCATCCACAAACGGGTTTATCTCCTTTATTGTGCCGGAATAGTTTTGCGTTACATCCACAAACGGCTGTACGGTAATTTCCCTCCCCACAGCTATGTACGGCAACTCTCCCTCCAGCACCTTGAACTCCACATTAAATGCAGAATCATCTATAACGGTACAGATTACATCACTGCTGTATTCGTGCGGCTTTACGGTAAGGTTTGCCACTGTTCCGTTTATCGGGGCAATCAGGGTGGCATTCTGCAGGGCTATCTCGGCTATTTTGTATGAGTTGAGTGCGCTTGCATAGCCGGAACGGATTTTTGCCACATTAAGGATATCTGCAGGTACATTGTTGGTATCCCTACCGTATCCGAAACCTATCAGGGCATCATACAGGTCCAACTGTGCCTTGCTAAGGCTCTGTGAGGCACACTCAAAATCCAGTTCCAGAGTTTGCGTGTTCAGTTTGGCAATAACGTCACCTTTCTTTACCCTGCTGCCATTCTTGGCAGTTACAGAGGCAATCTCCCCACTGGATGCAAAACGGAGCTGAGCCCTCTGCACTCCCTTGAGGGTACCGTTGCTTATAGTCTCACGATTGAATGGCCTTTTCCGCAGATGCAGCGTATCCACTGTGTTTTTCTCTATCTTGAAGTTCTCCTTTGCAAGATCTTTCTCTGCAGTTTCATTACTGTTTCCTCCGCATCCTGCAAAAAATACAGCCAATGCCATTATAATTCCTGCACGTAATCTCATATCATTCATTTATCAGTTCATCAAAATTGGCACCCACCTTCTCATTTGTAATGAAATTGAAAAGGGTTGCTTTCTGTATGTTGTAATAGTAAATCCAGTAATTGCTCAAATCCTGCAGATAACGCAGCTGTGCGTTGTACATCTCCGTTTGGGCATTGTTCAGCTCGGTTACTCCAATGGTACCGTTCAGGAACCGCTCCTTGGTGGTGGCATATCTGCTCTGGCCGACCTGGTCTGCCTTCTGCGAAACATTGCATTGTCCACCTTGCTGGTTGAACCTCAATACCTGCAGGGTTATGTTTTCCCTCAACTGGTTCTCTGCCTGTTCAATCTGCGATTCCACTACCTGGGCCTGGGATTTGGCAACCTTAACTTTGCCGCCGCCAAGCCCCCAGTCCATTATCGGGAGGGAAATGGATAGTCCAAGTATCTCCTGGTCCAATGGGGATTTGTAGGCAAGGCAAAGATCATTTCCAACCTGATTCAATCCGAACTGGGCATGGAGGGAGGCCTGCAGTCCGGAACCGGACTTGGCTTTGGCAATTGCCTCCTGGGCAGAAAGGTAATCTATCTCATTCTCCAGGCTTGCTGTGGAATTCTGCAGTACCATATTCATTACATCATTGAAGTCCAATGTAATGTTGGGATTCTGCGGAGGCTGCTGTAGATGAATTTCCACACTCTCATTGTAGCCCAAGAAATTACGCAAGCGCTGCATTGCTGTTTTCTCCGCAAGCTGGTTGTCACCTATGGCAAGATTGTCATTCAAAAGTTTCAGCTCCAGCTGCAGCAGTTCATCCTTGGTAATGGATCCAATGGCAAACCTCTCCTTGGCAATCTTGTACAACTGCTCTGTGTTACGGTGACTCTCACGGGCTATCTCCACCTGTCTTTGAGCCAACAGCAAATCAAAGAAATATGTAACCGCAGTTACTGTAATGCTCTCCATTGAATTAAGATAAGTGCGCTTTGCAAGTTCAAACTTCTTAGGTTCTATTTTCTTTTCCCATTTAAGAGAATTGTAAGCGTTTATTGGCTGACTAAAGGATATCTTAACTGGATGTGAGTTATATGTAATCTTGTCTGTTGGTGAAAACTGATCCAGACGGTTGAGTGATGTTACCACTGATACTGAACCTCCGGTAAACGGAATCTTCTGATTTATAGATAACCCCAGTGAGTTGCTTAGTGTATTATTCTGCAGATATCCTATTTCTCCTGTTTCTGCATTCTGCAAAGAAACCAAAGACCGGTTATAGTTGCCCAAATTTCCCTGCAGATTCAAGGATGGCAAGAACTGCGCCTTGTAGGTTCTGTATTGCCAATAATCAACTAAAAAATTATGACGAGCCTGAATGGCTGATGGAGACTGACTGTGTGCAGTCTCTATAACTTCCTCTAATGTCAACGTAAAATTAAATCTCTGAATATATGCACTTTTCATTATTGGTTGAGCTGTAGCACTTATAGCTTCTACCATAAACTGAAAACACAATGCTGATAATACCATTATTATAAGCCTTACTCTCATCTTATATGTCTTTTAAAAAATCTCATTGAATATTGTACTGGGGAAATCATCTACTAAAATACCTACTCATAAACATTAATTCTAATTCATAGTATAGCAAATAATTATATCATCTTCGTTAAAATGAATCTGACTTTGATTATCATAATTTAGCAAGTCAATGCCAGATAATGCAAACCCAATATGTTCAGTACTGAAAAACGAAACTATACACTCAACAAATGGTACTGACGCTCTTAATTTATCAAAATATATATTACTTGATTGAATTGATGTTTTACTTACCTTATTATACACACATAATCTAGTTTCGCTACCATCTTTATACGCAAAAATCAAATTATCATCAGTTTCAGCGAATGTTGGTGTCCCGAAACAATAATTACCTGAATATAACTTCATAACTATATCCATAATACTCTTATACTCACTATCCCATAATTCAGAAGGTGCATTTTTTCCATAAAAGTCAAATACATATTTCGGGCTTACTATATTATCTGAAATAGAATAGACCGTATCATTCAATTGTTCATGAAACAGCAATTCTTTATCATTATAATAGAAATTATCAGCCCCCTTTATATGACGCCATGTTATTTCAGATGATTTAATTTGAGCAAACGAATTCAACCTCAGCAAGGACTGAGAATCATATATATGAAATTTTGCGACATCGGACTGATAAGCAGACTTAAGCAATAATTTATTTGCAGGTAAAGTACACATTGAAGCGACATAAAAATCTAAAACTTCTGTGTTAATACACTCTCCATCTAAGGAATAGACATACAACTTGTTATTATTATCCAATATATATATATACTTATTAAGAACACAAAAATCCGCTATACCAAGATATTCCCCAGGGCCTCTCCCATATCTATTTAGTGTATTAATGTGGTCTCCTTGCATTCCAAAGCAATGTACTGACTTAGAGTCTGATATAAATATATGATTGCTTTCGAAAAGAATTTTTGATATTCTTCCTACCAGAGGAATAGTGCCACCAGATTCCAAAGAAACATATTCAAGATTCCCTAAAATTTCATGAATGCATATCGAATCAACCAAATTAGATTTTATGGAAATTACTTCACATTGGTTACTGTGTCTTACACAAGAAAACAATGAAAGGAAACTAATTATTGTTATAATAAGCTTTATCATTTTAGTGAATTTATAATAAAACCATAATCTCACCTTATATTATAGGATTAAAGATTATGGTAATCAATGATGGTATTAATTGAATGCTATTCTATAATACTATCACAAGCAGGTATTTGTGATTGTGCACAGTTTCTAACATTACCAGATCCACAACAAAATGTATTTAAGTCCTGATTGGCATAAAATCACTTTTTTATAAGATTATTAAAATCTTGTGGATTTTCTTTAATTTTCACAATCATCAATATAGGATTATCATCATCTGCTGCCATATCAGTCATATGTCTTAATTTCTCAGGTAGCTTACTATAATTTTCTTTTAAGAACATTATCGGAAGTACATATGCAAGCATATTTGGATTTTGGGTAGTATTACAGCTCCCTAAAAGCATGCCATCCATAAAAATACTTGTTTCAAAACTTCCCTGTGCATCATTACCACTATTAACCAAATAAATTTGATTATTAATCTTATCAAACAAATATGTTTTGTATTGTAATTTACCTTTTACACTTGAAATATAGTCTATGTCGGAACTGAATAGCACATACTCGCTAGTCTCTGCAATTGGAATCAGGCAATTATCAGATTCCGTATCATGCCAAATAGACACAAATCGAGGTGATATATTAAAATTATAATCTATATGAAATATTGTATCTGTTCTTGGAGTTACTAAATACGCCCCCGAATATGTGCGTATAATTTTGTTTTTGGTAGTATACCCAGGTTTTGAATATATTGCAGGTATGTGTATATCAGGGAAAGTAATCTGTTCTAAAGCATTAACATCATAGAACATTAGAGTTTGTCCATTATCTTTTACATCTCCATTAGACATAATATACTGTGACGAATAATCAACAAACATTAATTTATCATTAAATGCTACATTATCGGAATATCTTTTTCCTAAATTGCGACATCCTTTATAATTACCATAAAAATCAAATATCTGCACCACATCTTTTGTGGTACCATGAATAGTTATAGTTTCAGAACTTGGATGAACTGTAAAGTTCATTCCATAACCAAAAAATTCATTGTCGCTTGTCCCTGATTTGACAATTGATCTTATAAAATTCCCATTTATATCATATAAATATAGATGAGCGGCATCTGATAAAACATATGTTGTCTTTGTTTCAATATCTTTCTCTACAGGAAAGCAATCTGATATAAATATGTAATTTCCATCTATATATATAGCATTATCATACTCATGCATTTCAGTCAAAAAAATTGCACTATCTTTTCCTTTTAGCTGAATATATGATACATTTGCTATATCTGAAAGTTTCATATCTAATACAGGATACTCATTTGTCAAATCTATAGTAATGATATCCTGCGGATATAATGTGCAATTACCAAACAAAAAAGCACATAAGATTGATAATATAATACACCTATCTCTCATACACATTCTTTTAACTTAAACTATGTAATATATATTTGGTAAGTCCGTGACTACTATAGTCTGCCGCATAAATTATATGAGGATCAGAAGTAAGTACTATTGATTCAAACTGTGAATCACATTGATAGCTGTTTAATAAATCTAAATTATGATTAAAAACCAATAGATATGAATTCTTATCAGGTAGAGCAGTAACTCTATTACCCAGTTTTTGAGCTAATTGAAATCTATTAAGAAAATCTTTTTTTGATTCTGGATTGGCCACTATATAAATATACTCTTCACTAATAAATATATTTCCATTGAATTTAATATTAGACCCATCAATAACTAGTTTACCCTTTTTAATAGAATACTTAGGTTCAGTTAAGTGAAATGTAGATATTTCCTCTATTAAATTATTTTCTATCTTATATTTTTTTATACGATTAAATGTTTTGTCACATATATACAAATACTTTCTACACGGTGACATGCACATAGAAATATAAAATGTTCCTACTTTTGAAAAATCTAAATTTCTATCATCAAGAATATGATAATCAATATCACTTAAAATTGATCCATTATGATCACACAATAATAACTTATGCGAATCTTGAAGTGCTCCAAAAATAACATATAAAGAATCATTTATGACTTTAGCATTAGCTGTAATTGTCGGTTTATTATAGTGTATCTTAGTAACTTCATGTACTACTAAAGAATCTTCCAATATATCAACTTTCTTAATTTTATCAGTAACCATATCAAATACAAACAGAGTATTTCTGAAAATATCAATATGCGGAGTACTAGTAAGTAATTCATTAGGTCCTCTACCCTTATGACACACCGATGAAATGATATCTCCAGTCTCTAAGTTTGCTAAATGGACAAGCCCCTTCTCTTTTATATCCATACTTCCAAAGAAACCGTAAGAAGTATAAAAACAGTCAAAAGAGAACATAACTGGATAGTTCTCTTTTAACTGTATACCATAAATGTCTTCTGCAGTATCAAAATAATAATCAGTAGATTTATAATTAATTTCGCTATTGGTAGCACTACAACAGCAAAAAATATATAAACTAATTAATAATATAAGATGTCTCATATAATTGTTAATTATTATTTTGATATAAGTAGTTAATAATTCATGAATAAACTATGATCAAAGTAGCATTTTTCTCCAGTTTCTCCTATCCAAAAATAGCAACTATCATGACCTGAAGCACAAGAACTTAATAGATAACTTTGGCATGCTGGACTCTCACTACTGGCATTATAAGAGACCAACAAAGAAGCAACAATCATACTTACTGTTAACATGATTAATGAAATAGTTTTTTTCATAATGTAAAAATTAAATTAATAGTTAGTATTAAGAGTTTTTAATAAAGATTTAGCACTAAAGTTATTTTCAGAAAAATATCTAAGATAATTTCGTTCGTCTAACACTAAAACTTGAGGCATTAACGATTTAATATTGTTATAAATAGAAAAACTTCTAGCAGTATCGACATAAATTGGAATACTATTATTAACTCTTTCTAAATTATACTCTAATTTAATTAAATCATCTGTTTGAATTACAAGTGCATAGTCAACGCCTGAAAAACTGTCTTTATGTTTAACTATAAATTCTTGCCATTGAAAAATTTTACTAAAACACGAACTACAATCACCACTAGTATAAAAAATTAATTTTTTATTTGGTTGTTGACCTAATTTATAAAAGGGCAATTGATTACAATGTTCAGCATAAATTGTATCTACATATGGAAAAACATCTGGAGTAAAAGCTATCTCAGTTTGATTAATGTAAGTATTTGGTGAACAATCATATAAAATTATAATCATAATACTACAGAAGTATATCCATCTATTCATATTTATGATAACATGTTTATTTCTTATTAAATTAATAATAAGATTAGATAAATTCGTGAAAACTCTTATTTTAAAAGTATTTGAATCTATATCTTAAAAAATATAGAAAACCCCCTCTCCGTAATATATATATGACTGAATTATAACTCTATAAATGCCTTCAAGCTGTGGAAGATTAATAATGACACGGTCAGAAATACAACTGGCTGAATTACGAGAAACTATTTCACCATTGTTATCTAATATAGTAATAATTGGAGAACCAATTCCAGAGTGTTCTAACTCTAGATAATTCTCGGTTCTACTTATATAACATTCAATAAATTTTATTGATCTGTCTTTTTCCAATTCACCTTTAGGTTGCTCTTCAATATCAATTTTTTCTTTATCTGTAAAAGACAAATTTGAAGAGTGACCAAATTGGCAAAATATTATCGCCAGAATTATTAACAATAGCTTTTTCATAAGATTTATGATTTAGTTGTACCTATACAAAAGTGCATGAAAATTAAGTGACAACCAAAACGAATCTTTAACATAAAAAAAGCATATAACATCTTATTACGCAATATTTTAAGCATAAAATATATTGATTTAACCATGTGTATTTAACATGTTACATATAGCATACCCAACTAATAATCAATATTTTACACAAACAATATGTATATTAAAGATTAAGCTTTATCAATCTAACTGAAATAATAGTTTATGCAGGTAAGTATCTATATTCATAGATCTATCTACCAAAAGTTTGCTTCTAATAACTTTACTTATATTATAGAAAGATTTCATTTCCAAGTAGTTTGATATTTCACTACCATTCAATCCTATACAATACAGACAACAGCAGGCAACCTCTCTATCTGTTAATCCCTTACTATATAAATGTTTTATAAATTGAGGGTGTAATATTTTATAAGACATTCTGGTAGATTCTAAAAAACTACTTCTGTCTTGCATTAATTGATTAAGTTCTTTTAATGCTTCTTTAGAAAATGCAGATGAGATATTTGCTGCAATAAATTTATCAAGTATTACAAGACGCTGCTTCACCAATAGTAAAATTTCAGGATCTAATTGTTTATTAGACTTATTGGACTCTAGTATTTTTTTCAATTTCTCCTGCTCATTTATAGCTTCTCTACATTTTAATTCATAGTTTTCCTTTTCAGCAGCAAGGCGCTTAATCTCTTGCTGTCGCAACTTCGCTTCATCTTCTAATAATTGAACTTTAATCTTATCCTTTAACAATAAAGTTTTATAATGCTTTTTCAAAATAATTAATGCCATAACAATAATTATAAACCCAAGAACAAGAAAAACTATCATATGCTTTTGTTTTACATCTCGTATTTTTGAAGCATATCGTTCTTCTAGAAATCTTGTATCACTTTTAGTCGCTCTATAATATCTTCCATGCAGTGCCTCATTACGTTTAATCAAATAATGGTAAGCTTTATCATATTCACCAATTTTACCATAAATATTAGATAATATCATGTAGTAAGTTGCATCTGTGATACCACCTGACAACTTATGTTTATTAATAGCTATTAACGATTCACTTATATAACCCACACTAAAATAAGCATCAGCTACAGATAGCCAATTCACATATTTGTCATTAGTACTAGATGACAAATACATATTAATCATTGAAATAACGGCAACTGTATCTGTCTTTGGTATCCTATTAAGTTTTATAGAATAATAAACTTTCTTCTGTGCAGGAGTTAGCTTGTACCAATACTTTTCAATGTGATTATTATAAACATCTATGGAATCGTATGAACTTGTATTATCCATTATCAAGGCAAGATTATTAAGATTATTTAAATATCGCACAGTGTCTCCTCCTCTTAAAAAAAACATAGATGCTAAATGAGCTTGCTCTATGGCGGATTCAGTATCAAAAATAGTATTGTAAAGAACAGACTTTGAATTATATAATCTACCTATAATAATATTATCATCACAATCACTAACAAACTCTTCTGCAGAAAGATAACAATCCATTGCCTTCTCATAGTCTTTAGAATTTTCAAACACTCTTCCTGAGTACAAAAAAGCTTTCAATCTTTCATTAGATTTACCATTTTTTTTATAATAGGATATAGCTATAGAAGTCAGACTATCATCGGAGACATCAATATAATTTTTGTCTAATGCAATTGATTTCAATAATGCGTATCTTGCTCTATTGTGTTCTGACTCTATAGTATTTAATTTTATGGTATTTAACAAAGTTAAGGAACTGTCAGGAGACTGATCCAAACATAATTCAGCAAGGTCAAGTATAGGCAATATATACTTATCACGCTTAGAACAGCTTACACAAACAGAGAAGATTAAAATAATTATAAAATAACTTCTGAACATACTATATTAATTTGTATACAAATTTAGTTATAATAGCCCAAATCATTCTGTGGGACGAACAAAGATGAATAATGATTCTTTAATATTATCTGATGCACTCCACGGAATCACATCATATGTATTACACTGTTATACAATTTTTTATCTGTGCTCTTCCACAATTGACATACGTTCAACAAAAATGTAAAATTATGTTATAGCTTGATTATAAACATATTACAATATTAAAGAATATATATAGATTTCTTTATAAATAGAATCAAAAAAAATATTAAAACTACAACTTTGAAGAAACTCATATCACATCTAACAATATGCTTGTTATTCTTATTGACTAGTTGTTATACACAAATTGATCCAGATGCTGCCAATACAACGGCATCCACTTTTGCCATTATAGGTGAAGTAATGTATGCCATTATTACGTTATTATTAGTAGTGTGCCTTAAATTAATTAAATCAATATGAAAAACATAAAGAGTTCATATTAAATGTGAGGACTCTTGATGTTAACAATAATGTGCATATTTCGATGCCTTGTTTTGAATATTGGCTGCTATTACATTTTACTAATTTTACAGGCTTTTTAAAGAACTATAGTAAAGTAGCTAATAAACTTGCGCTATATAAAAATCAATTTTTAGGTTCTAAAGGCAAGATGAAAGATTTGTTGAAAAAGAAAGAATATTTACTAAATCCTGATTGGGTCATAAATCTTTGTAAAGACGACAAACTTAGTAATGCAATTCGCATTGCTGAAGAAAACATTACAATCGCCTTATCAAATAATGACTTAAATAATCAGTCGTATTCATATGTTTATAAACTATTCCATTCCATTGACAGTAAAACGAACATCGATAGTGAATAATGAGTAGTGTAAATATACTGTGTCAAGTTATTTTATACTACTATCTACCATCAATTTTATATTACTAATAAAGAACAGAGGAAGTGTCACAAACTAGACACATCCTCTATTTTGTGGGAGGGGAAGGAATCGAACCTTCTCAATATTATGCGGATCTATTGATTTCAGAATAAGCGTCCCAGTACATTCATTCAAGAAGAGCTCCGCCCAGTCCACATAAAGCCCACCGTCCTAAAAGTTTACCTAATGTCATCATAATATTCAGAGATTTAGTGAAATTAAACAAGTTAATACATCCAAAAACCCACTGGTAAAAGGTAGGTAGAGGACATCCGAATAAATGAACTGAAACTAAACAAATTCCTACGTTCAATCAAAATGTAATATATTTATCACATTCTACAAAGCAAATGCCAGAAAAGTTTAGGCACGAATAAGAGAACCTTTTTCAATTGTGCTAAGTAATAAAATATCCGCTGGATTATAATCTAGCGGATATTTTATTATATATCAATCATATCTTATAGCTCAGTTTTCCACAAGCCGTGCAAGTTACAATACTCGTAAACTGCCACCGGTTTGTCTGAGCATGTACAGAATACAGCCTCAGCTTTCTCTTTATCTTTAACGGTCATCTTCATTCCGCCGTTCTCAGTCTCAACATAGATGAATGATATATGATGCTCAGGAGTCATTGGGTGAGGTGCACTTCCAACCTCTACTTTAATAGTACAATCGTCAACCTTAGTTACTACAGGAACATGTTTCTCTGAACTTGCATCTACAGTATTAGGAACCAACTCCTCCATTTTCTCACCACAACATACCACAGGAACACCTGAATCAACAACTTTACCAATTACATTACCACAATGTCTGCATTTATAAAATTTAGTAGCCATAATATCACATATTTTAAGTGTTTAACATTCTTTTAATTTAACACCGGGATAATTGTTTTGTTCATCTCCCGCTGTTTTCTGATACAAAGATATAACAATAATTTTAATTTACAAATATTTTTTATTAATAATTATTATATTTTATATATTTTTATTTTTATCTGGAATAAAATTACTGAATTTTTGCTACCTTCACAACAAAATGAACAAACACACACATACATTATGTCAAACATTAAAAAAATAGAAGAAATTCTAAAAAATGCCCTACAGCAATCTTCACTTGAAGATGCAGAAGAATTTGAGGCACAATTGGAAGAAATTGAGCTTTCTTTGGCAGATTTCTACCCCGAGACCCCTTACTACACCTACATCATGACCCTAATTACCAAAATTAAGGAGGTTCACGGCATAGATCAGGAGAATATTGATGAAGATTTCCTTCTTCCCGACGAAGATTTTGTACTTGAGTTCCCAGATGAAGAATATACAGACGAGGACAAAGCATTCCTTGAGAATGAGGATGATTGTCTGAATTACCTTTTTGAATAAAAGAGAATATATATAATAAAAGGAGGCCCTTGAGCCTCCTTTTTTCTTTCTCTCCTACCCTTATTTAAGTTTTTCAAGGATATGTGCCGGAACAGCCTTCTTATTTACAAGAATATTCATTGTCTTGTATTTCACATAAGCCTCAGAAGCGTAATTATGGCCTTTATAATCACCAAAGTCACCCCAAGAATTCTTAACCATATAATACTTGGTACCGTTCTGGTCCTTGGCAATTCCATAGATATGCATAGCATGATCATCTGTAGTCTCTTTATTGTCATATGCAATCTGACGCATTTCTTGTGTAATCACTTTCTCCTTTCCGGGAGCCTTGAGATTATACAGAATAGCATCTTTATCCTCCTTGGATACTCCAATCCATCTTGCCTCATCTGAACCTGCACCCATATTTGCCTCTACATCCGGAATAATTGCAATGCCTTTATCATCCCAGCTCTTCTCAGACATGTCTGCTGTCCAACCTACTGTATAATCATTCTCTATAGCGTAATCCATAATCTCCAAAAGCTCATCTAGCGGTACATTATAATACTCTGTAAACCTCCAGTTGTCCATTACCTCAATTACAAACTCCTCGTAGAATGGGTGGTGTGTAAATGATGTGAAAGCTATATAATTATTGGGATCAAGGCCAAGAGACTCTGCATAGGCTTTTGGGGTATACTCTTTTCCCTCCACTTTAAAGGTTTGGGGAATCTCACCCAAATAAGCTGCAAGAATATTATTGAAGCCGTTTACCCAAGCAGTAGAGAGTTTTCTGTTTGGGTTATCTCCTACTGCATTTACATAGGCTTTAAGTACTGCCGATAGCTCTCCATGATTATGTCCTGTTTCACCATAATTCAATCCAGGCATAATATTGTTTGGAACAAGTCCGTCTTTTCCAAGGACTGTAAGCACATCTCCAAAATCTGAGCCCGGTGCAAAACGGAGATGTTTGTCAAACTGCACATATTTGATTGCCCTGTCTGTATATGATTTTGACACAACAAACATCTCAGACAAATCCAAATCTGCCGGAGCACCCATTTTAATGGCCTCACTCTCCAGGAAACTTATTCCAGAAAAACACCAGCATGTACCGGTTTTGTTCTGATCTTTTACCGGAGTTACATAATTGGCCTTTAAGGTAGTAAAAACATACCCTTGTGGCTTCTCCTCTTTTTTACTCTTTTTCTGCGCAAAAACAGGTACTGTAACTGCACCTGCAAGCATTAGGATAAAAATTGACTTTAAAAGTTTCATAGCGCTAATCATTAATTGTCCAAAGATAAGATTTTTTATAAAATTAAACCATTGGAAGATTGGGTTGTTTGTAAATAAAAAAAATTATGGACAAACTTGACATTACCCCAAGAACAAGCCACAAAAGAACTATCCGCAACATTGATGTAAAGAAATATATGGGACACTGGTATGAAATTGCCAGATACGAAAATATTTTTGAACAGGGTCTTGTAGATGTGGACACATTCTATTCCCTTCTTCCCGACAATTCCATTAAGGTAATTAACCGTGGTGTAAGTCCACTTGGAAAGATAAAAAGCATGATTGGATCTGCATACCAGCCAAATTCACAAACTCCAGGCCACTTGAGAGTCAGTTTCTTCTGGTGGTTTTACTCAGACTATAATATCATAATGCTGGATAAAGATTACAGCTACTCTGTAGTAAGTGGAAAACACGGGCAGTACCTGTGGATACTTGCCCGTGAGAAGACTTTGCCGGGAGCTACTTTAGATTATATATTCAAATTTTTAAGAACCAGAGGCTACAACCCAAGCAAACTTATATTCAATTAAAATTCATATAATTGGGAAACACTTCTGCGAGGAAGACATACCAACTGTATATCTTCGCCAGCTCTTACCCCTATAGAGGCCAAAGCTTTGCTTATACATGCATGGGCCTTTGCAGGGGTATTATTGTTTTCGCTCAAATGGCACAGGAACAGGTGAGAGATTCCATTATGATAGAATCTCTTTACTGCAGACGCAGCCTGCTCATTGCTCAAATGCCCTTTCCCTTGCATTATGCGCACTTTAAGTTCCGGTGAATATGATCCCTCCAAAAGCATGTCAAGATCATAATTGCTCTCAAAGATCACCACCTGAGACATCTTGCAATATTTTACAATATCATCTGTAACTTCACCAACATCTGTAAGGAAAGTAAACTTTACTCCATTGAAATCAATAAAATATCCCACTGTCTCGGTTGCATCATGCGGCACAATGAATGGTGTAAATTTAACTTCATTATATGTGCTCTCCTCCCCTGCAACAGTCTTGCGCACATTTCCCTGCAGCCTGCACCTTGTACAAGGATGATTATCAAGCGAGTTATGCAGCTTTTCTGTTGCATAAACCGGCTTGAAATACTTCTGTGCCAACATTCCCAAACCTTTTATATGGTCTATATGGTCATGGGTAACCAGTATGAAGTTGATGGAATCTATTGATATGCCATGCTCCTGCAGCCTCTTCTTTACCGTTCTGGGGCCAATTCCAGAATCAATTAGAAGAGCCGTGTTCTCATTGCCTATATAATAGCAATTTCCGTTGCTGCCGCTTGAGAGGCTGAAAAACTTAATCATATTTCTCCAATACGTTATAAATCTCGTCTTCCAAGTTACTCTCTACATTATATAGAAGCCCCTGCAACCCAAACTCCCTGCCTTTCTCTATATTGGCTGCCGAATCATCTATGAAAAGGGTCTCCTCAGGCAAAATGCCTGAATCAGCAATAAGTTTCTCAAAAATTTCATTGCCAGGTTTTGAACACCCCATCTCGTATGAAAGGTAAAGCTTCTCAAACACATCCTCTATATCAACTCCGAATGCCTCAAGGAAAAGTTCACAGCACCTCTTCCATGCAATTGGATTTACATTGCTAAGGAGCAACAGGTTATATTTCTGTTTAAGATCTAACAGCAGCTTTACCTTGTAAGAATCTACATGGGTAAGGAAACTGTTGAGTGCAGTGTCTATCATCTGGTCTGTAATGTCCTCTTTGGTGCATCTCTCCTTCACCTCATTCCTGAACTGCTCTGCATTTATATCTCCACTCTCAAACTCAGCAAAGAACCCTTTCTGTGCATAAGCATTAAGATAATCTCCAAAGTTGTCAAATCCAAGCTGGCTGGAAAAATTATCAAGACATCTCTGTCTGTCTAAAGATACAAGCACCCCTCCAAGGTCAAAAATCAAATTCTTTATCATCTCTACTTTAACTTACTTATTGTTTTTTCAAAAAGGAGACTCATCTTGTCAGCCGCAGCATCTGCAGCACGCACTACATCATCTCCATCATTTACATAATCCGGTGCATATTCATCATGCGCCTCATTGGTAATTACAGACATCCCAAATACAGGTATTCCGCAATGACGAGCCACAATTACCTCCGGAATGGTTGACATTCCAACTGCATCTGCACCAATTGTCCTGAAATATTTGTACTCCGCAGGTGTCTCGTAAGTGGGACCTGTACTTGCCAGATAAACTCCTCTGTGCAATTCTATTCCCTCAGCGGCTGCAATCTCCTCCACAGATGCAATAAGTTCAGGTGAATAAGGACGGGTCATGTCGGGAAAACGGGGACCGAACTCCTCCATATTGGGGCCTATCAAAGGATTAGGCAAAAGATTTATATGATCCTTTATTACCATAAGGTCCCCCACCTTGTAGCTGAAGTTCACTCCTCCTGCCGCATTTGACACAAACAAATATTTTATTCCAAGCACCTTCATTACCCTTATCGGGAGGGTTACATACTCCATTGGGTATCCCTCATAATAATGGAAGCGTCCCTGCATTGCCACCACAAATTGTCCTCCCAAAGTTCCTGCAATGAAGTTGCCTTTGTGTCCTACTGCAGTTGACGCAGGGAAATGCGGTATCTCCTTATATGGTATTACAACAGGGTTCTCTATCTTGTCTGCAAGTTTTCCCAGGCCGCTTCCAAGTACTATACCTGCTACAGGCTCAGCTGAAGCACCTATGCGCCCTTTAATATATTCTGCAGCGCTGTAAATTCTGGCAACTCTCTCGTCCATATCCTATTTGTATAAAGTTTTGCAAATTCTCCTTACATTCTCCAAAATCTCCTGCTCACCCGGTACAATCCTGTTCTCCATAACAATCTCACCGTTGCAGATAACGCTATCCACACATGATGAATTGGCAGAGTACACCAGATTTGAAAGGAAATTAAGTTCGGGCACAAATGCGTAATTATCTATATCAATGATGGTTATATCCGCCAGTTTACCAACGGCAATCTCCCCGGCATCTATTCCCAAAGCTTTGGCTCCGTTAACTGTGGCAACATTCATAAGCTCATCCAACGGCATGGCAGTTGGGTCCTGTCTCCACCCTTTCTGCAAAAGCGCAGCAGTCTTCATGGCCTCCCTCATATCCAGGTTGTTTGACGAGCCACATCCGTCAGTACCCAAACACACTGTAACACCTCTGTCCCTCAACTCCTCATAAAGGAATCTGCTTCCCGATGCCAGCTTAAGGTTTGAGTTTATATTATGCACCGCCTTTACACCATATTTGGCCATAAGGTCCATATCATTTGGCCCCAACCATACGCAATGTGCAGCAATCATCTCAGGGCCAAGAACTCCCAGACTCTCCAGGTGCTCAAAAGGTGAACATCCGTTAAGCGCCTGCGAATCCTCATTTTCCTTCTGTGTCTCAGACATGTGGATATGCACTGTAAGCCCCTTTGCACGTGCAAAGTCACTGCACCATTTTATCATGGAGTCTGAAACTGTATATGGTGCGTGTACACCTACAGACATGGAACATCTGTCTCCCCACTGCAAAGAGTTCTCGTACATTGCCTCCATCCCCTCTTTAATTGCACCATCTTTGCTCTCATCCTTCAAATCCAGGGCCACAAATGCATGTGAGCTTCTCAAGCCCATCTCCTGCACCGCCTTAACTGCAGTATCAATCATCCAATATTGGTCATAAAAGGTTGTAGTACCCGTCTTGAGCATCTCCAGACAAGCCAACTTGGTTCCCCAATAAATTGCCTCCTGGTCCATCCTTGCCTCCACAGCCCAGATATCCTGTAACCAGTCATGCAGCGAAGCATCCTCCCTGTACCCCCTTGTAAGGGTCATGGCACTGTGTGTATGCATGTTCACAAATCCCGGTATTGCAGCTTTTCCTCTTCCCGACAAAATCCTGCACCCTTGTGGAGCCTGCAAATTATCCCCAATTGCAGAGATTCTGTTCCCATGAACAAGTATGTCCTTTACCTGCGAGCCAAGTAATATTCCTTTGATAAGTATGTTGCCCATATACACATTTTTGGTAATTTGTAAAGATACTTAAAAATAGACTCCACTTTTCATTTTTAATGGGATTTATAGAGAACTTAACAGATTTTGTTGTATTTTGGCATGAAAATATACAGCAATATGAACTTTGTCTGGTTAGATATAAACGCATCCTGGTCACACTCTTCACTGGCATTGCCTGCTTTGCATGCAAATTTGTCTGCTGAGACCGCCGCTGCCTGCAATATGCAGGTTGTAAGGGGAACAATCAAGAGCCCGCTCCAGCAGATTGTACAGGAGCTTGCCGCTCTGGAACCAACCTATATATTTGCAACAGGATGGCTTTTCAATATCAACTACCTTAACGAAGTTTTAAGCAGAATTTACGCGCTGTGCCGGCCAAATGGCATTTTCTTGGGCGGTCCCGAATTTCTTGGAGACAATGAACATTTCCTGCAATCCAACCCACACATTACAGCGGTATTCAAAGGGGAAGGAGAAGAGATTTTTGAACCGTTCATCACATCTTTGCTTGCTGAAGATGGCGCATGGAAAGAGATACCCGGATTTGAGTGGATTGAAGAGGGGATCTACCATAACAGCAACAATATTATTGTACAGAATTTCAAGGAACTGCATTATCCGGAGGAGTCTGAACTTTTCAGCTGGGACAAATCATTTGTACAGATAGAGACATCCAGGGGCTGTTTCAACAGCTGCCGCTTCTGCGTAAGTGGAATAGACAAATGTCAGATACAGGATATCCCAATTGAAGACCTCAAACACAGGCTCAAGGAGATATCCGCACGAGGAATCAAACAGATAAGGGTGCTTGACCGCACATTCAACGGCAAACCTGCCCGTGCCCTACAGCTGCTGGAACTCTTCAAGGAGTTTGCCGGAGAGCTCAATTTCCACCTTGAGGTGCATCCTGCACTGCTGTTTCCTGTTGGAGAAACGGTTGCAGATGGGGAAAGCTCATCAGCTGTCGGGAAGCTGAGAGAGTCCCTTACCCAGATACCTGAGGGTTTGCTGCATATAGAGGCAGGGATACAGACACTAAGGCAGGATGTGCTTGACAATTGTGCCAGAAAAGGTTCTTGTGCACAGGCGGTAAAGGGACTTGCATATCTCGCCGGCTGCAGCAAATTTGAGGTACATGCAGACCTTATTGCCGGCCTGCCCGGATATTCATATCCGCACCTTGTAGAGGACACTATGGAACTGATGCGTATAGCCCCCGGAGAGATACAGCTGGAGAGCCTTAAACTGCTTCCTGGAACCTGGTTCCGCACAAAAGCAGATTCACTTGACATAAAATACTCACCGGTCCCACCTTATGAGGTACTTCAGACACCCCATATCACCTACGGACAGCTGGGCAAAGCCATGACCCTTTCCAAAATTCTGGATCTGTGGTATAATGACACAAAGTGGCAGGATGTATTCAGGAAAATATTTTCTTCCCGACAGCCACTTCTTGAGCAGCTTGTTGAACAGCTGCACGGCACCGACTACATGACACAGCCTTTGAGCCTGGAGAACAAAGGTATATTATTGTACCGTTTCTGCAGACAGCATGTTACCCACCTGGCTCCGCTTGTCTCACTCCAGTGGGTGCGCAACGGCCTTTCAATAAAGAAAGAACCGGCAGAGAACTTCATCAAATGGGATATTGTCCAAGGCTCAGAAACAAACCCTCTGTTTGTGGAAGGAGACCCAAGATACAAATACTACTACCTGGAGTACAACAATATACGCCACTGGTTCTCATTCAATAAAGAAATAGAGCGTGTAGCTCCATGCGGGTATATAGCTCAAAACATTATGTAAAAAGAATTAAAATCCGTCAATTGGCCTTATGAAAAAGTTTGTGTTAATTTTGGTTTGCCTGATGATCTCAGGCCATACTTTCTGCAAAGATTCAACAGCGGTAAGTACGCAAGATTCCATTTTGCATGAATTACAAGAAATCAGGTCCATTCAAAAGTCAACATATGACCAAAGGATGAAAGCATATGAGGTGAGGGAACAGAATAGAAATAACAAAGAAGAATCTTCCCCCTCTGAATATGCCATACTCTATAGAATCAAGAACAATACCGATTTTGATTTTGTATCTGACTCCTGGAGCTTATATGGCTTGATCGCTCTGGCTGCCAGCATTATTGCCGCCATATATGGTTGGAAACAATATGTATCACAGTCTAGCACTGAACAACATACAAAAAATGCTCCAGTTTCTGTCCAACAAGAAAAGCTCAAGGATCTGCCACGCCATTTTTATCGTAATCTGGCGTGCACAGGAGCATTAATATTCAAATTCACCCATCCGTCCAACGGAACAAGTGCAAAAAGGAGCCACTATCCTTCTGAGTCAAATCTGTTTAAATTACAGACCCTTCCGGATGACATTTTCCTTCCAATAGATGTAGAAGAAGGTTCGTATAAAGAGATGCACGAACTGAAACTCTTATTCAGAAATTACAATACAGAAGTTCAGGTTGCCTCTGAGCACCTTGCCAGACCTCACCTTACAGATGAGTCTCTGGAACAGGATTTTGACAATCTTTTGTTCAAGCCGTTGTACCTGACCTGCAGAATATTTAAATATCAGAGCATGTTAAGCTCAGACAACATAGATGCAATAAATGAAAAAGCAGCATATAAAATAGTAAATGAGCATTTCGACAAATTACATGATTCTAATAATTTGGCGATACTTTTGAGACCTGTGCAAAACGGATATCTTAATTTTTTGCTTTCTTCAAATTTTGAGAATATCAAGACAATTGACAAAAAGGGTGCCATTAAAAAGTCGCTAAAAAAATTTGTATCCAATAAGAAAATAATTGTAGCAAAAAATAATTGTACAAAGGAATTGACAGAGTACATTAAGGGTATATCGTCAGATAAGGCCCAGTTTATCAATTGGTTTAACCGATATCATAAAAACAATATTGTTGATGACAAAGCAACATTGTCCGCTGAGGAACTATATGAATCATTAAGACCATATCTGAATTATATAGATTCTGAGAATTGGGATTTTGAGACACTTTTCCATTATATTCTTGCAGTAGATATTGTAATAGAAACAGACCGTATAGGAATGATAAATTACTGATTTTTATGAAACCGCTGTTCATCCTTGGTCCTTGCGTTATAGAGGAGAAGTCTGTAATGGACGAAATTGCAAGCTGTATAAAAGGCTTGTCTGTAAAATATAATGCTGAGTTTTATTTCAAGTCCTCATTTGATAAGGCTAACCGCACATCAATCACATCTTACAGGGGACCAGGATTGGTTGAAGGTCTGCAGGTTTTGGCAGATATAAGAGACAAATTCTCACTCCCCATCGTTACAGATATCCACGAGGCATCACAGGCAGAACCTGTATCTCAGGTAGCTGAAATCATTCAGATTCCAGCCTTCCTGTGCAGGCAGACAGATCTGATTGTCTCTGCTTCCAGGACAGGAAAGGCCGTGAATATAAAGAAAGGCCAGTTCATGTCCGGCAAAGACATGGAATATCCTGTCAAGAAAGCATATGATTCTGGAGCTTCTACTGTTTATCTTACAGAGAGAGGCAATATGTTCGGATATAATGACCTTGTGGTTGACTTCCGCAACATACCAATAATGAAGCAGTTCTGTCGGGGCGTGATAATGGACTGCACCCACTCTGTACAAGTACCTGGTGGGTGCGCAGGGGTAAGTGGAGGCAATCCGCAATACATTGGATCAATGGCTTTGGCTGCCAAGGCATTTGGTGCATCAGGCTACTTCTTTGAAGTTCATCCTCATCCCAAAACGGCATTATGCGATGCCGGATGTATGCTACAGTTGGACAAATTGGAGGATATTGTAGCAAAACTGGTCAGATAAACATCTCCCCTTTTGCCAGTATATAGCTGTTGCCGCCAACATATACTGTTCCGTCCGGTTTGATTTCAGTTGCCACAACGGAAGGGCGTTTCATTGCCTCTCCCTGCATGAATGTGCATTTGGCACCAGGTTGTATCAGGTTGTTCCTATACAGGTAATATGTGAGAGCTGCATTGGCCGTTCCTGTTGCAGATTCTTCCGGAATATCATAAAGGGGTGCAAAATTCCTTACATGGGCTGTATACCCGTCTTCTGAAAGGGCAAATGCGTGTACCCCAACCACATTCTTTTCTGCACTGAAAGCAGAAAGGGCAGTCATATCGGGAGCCAGGGAATTGAGTTCCTCTATGCTGCATACAGACATGATTATATCGGGAAGACCTGTTGAAATTATTTGTGGAAGAAGTGGTGAATTATGCTGGCATGAAGGTACACCCATTACCTTATTCAGGCGGGAAATATCTTCTACTGTTCCCAATATCTGCGGTGTGGCCATCTGCATCATTATCTGCTCTCCTACAATTACTTCCAGATCACCTGCAAGGGTGTGGTTCATGCATTTTGCTCCAAGAGGTACAATACCTTCATCCCTCAATACTGAAAATGAGGCGATTGTGGCATGCCCACAAAGATCCACCTCAGCCGCTGGGGTAAAATACCTTATTGTAAACTCTGCCGGCCCGTTCTGCTGTATGAAAGCCGTCTCCGAATACCTGAGCTCAGCCGCTATCTTTATCATTGTCTCCTCTGCCGGAAAATCTCCCTCTCCCAACAGAACCACTCCAGCCGGATTGCCGCCAAACGGCTGCTGCGCAAATGCATCAACTATAAAGTATTTCATTTTTACGTTGTCTTTTTGTACAAAAAACTGATTTTCAACCATATAAAAATAAGCATTTTCAGACAAATAAAAAAACATTTTTTTAATCATTTATCTATCAGCAAATTACACAAAAGGACAACGTAATAGCAGATATTAACAATTTAGCACAAAACACACATTTTTATCAACAAAATGTTGCATTTTGAGCTTTTATTTTTATATTTGTTAAGTTATAAAGGACTAAAATGGTAACTGAACAACTTATATCACCAAAGAGCATAGTGGTTGTGGGAGGATCTGATGATTCTACCAAACCGGGAGGAAATGCATTGAAGAACCTTATTGAGACAGGTTATGAGGGGGAACTGTATGTAGTCAACCCCAAATCTGACAATGTTCAAGGCAAGACCACATTCAAATCCGTAGAGGATCTTCCGCAGGTAGATTGCGCAATTTTGGCCATTCCTGCAAAGATGTGCCCACCTGCGGTTGAGGTACTGTGCGCAAAGAAGGGATGTAAGGCTGTCATCATTTTTTCTGCAGGCTTTCATGAGGACGGTCCGGAGGGAGCTGCACTTGAAAGGGAGATTGTTGAGACGGTCAACAAGTACGGTGCATCACTTATTGGGCCAAACTGTATTGGCGTGATAACCAACAGCTACACAGGAGTTTTTACAAGGCCTGTATCAAATCTTTCACCTAAAGGGGTTGACATTATTTCCGGATCAGGTGCTACGGTTGTGTTCATTATGGAGACTGCCCTAAAACACGGCTTGAATTTCTCACATGTCTTCTCGGTTGGAAACAGCGCCCAGATTGGAGTGGAGGATGTCCTCAAATATCTTGACGAGACATACCAGCCAGGGGTAAGTTCCCCTGTAAAGCTGCTTTACATAGAGAGCATAAACAACCCGCAGATGCTTCTCAAGCATGCCAGTTCACTTATAAGGAAAGGCGCCCACATAGCTGCCGTAAAGGCAGGATACAGCGAGGCAGGCAGCAGAGCGGCATCATCCCATACAGGAGCGCTTTCTTCTCCTGATGCTGCGGTTTCAGCCCTGTTCCGCAAAGCAGGAATCATAAGGGTATACAGCCGTACAGAACTGGTAAACATGGCTATGATCCTGTCCATGCCAAAACCTAAAGGAAAGAATATTGCAATTATAACACATGCCGGCGGTCCTGCCGTAATGCTTACAGACACTTTGGGAAGCAACGGCATAAACATCCCGCAGTTCAAGGGAGAAAAAGCTGACAGGCTTCTGGAAAAACTTTTCCACGGTTCATCTGTTGCAAATCCTATAGATTTCCTTGCTACAGGTACAGCCCAGCAGCTTGGACACATTATTGATGCCTGCAACAATGACTTTGATGATATTGATGCCATGGCTGTAATAATAGGCAGCCCTGGACTGACCGATGTTACAGATATGTACAAGGTGATACTGGATAAGGCGGCTACATCACCAAAGCCAATATACCCAATACTTACCTCTGTAGTAAATGCAGAAAAGGCAATAGAAACTTTCCAGAAAATGGGAGGAATATGCTTTAATGAAGAAGTTGCCTTTGGCAATACATTTGTAAAACTTATAAAATCACAGGTACCTCCGCAACAGGAGCAACCTGAACTGCCACAAGTAAACACAAAGGCCATAAGGGAAATAATTGACAATGCTCCCGACGGATACCTTCCTCCTGTTCTGGTACAGCAACTGCTTGATGCAGCAGGAATCAACAGAGCAAAAGAGGCTGTAGTCTGCACCTTGGAGGATGCAGTAAAAGGGGCAAAAGAGATTGGATGCCCCCTTGCAATGAAAGTCATAGGACCTGTACACAAGAGCGATGTAGGTGGCGTAGCACTCAATATTAAAGATGAATGCACCCTATCTGCAGAGTTTGAAAGGATGATGCAGATTCCTCACACAACAGCTATCCTTATGCAACCCATGCTAAGTGGAAAAGAGATATTCATAGGGGGTAAAAGGGAAAAAGATTTTGGCACAATGATAATGGCCGGACTTGGCGGAATATTTATTGAAACATTAAAAGATATTTCCGCCGAATTGGCTCCTGTTTCTACACTCAAGGCATTGGAAATGATAAAAAGTCTAAAGGGATATGCAATTATAAGGGGAACAAGAGGACAAGAAGGGGTAAATGAAGTTATATTTGCAGAAATGGTAGCCAGAGTTTCCCAATTATGCACAATTGCACCAGAAATAGCTGAGATGGATATTAATCCACTGCTTGGAACTCCAGAAACCGTAGTGGCTGTAGACGCAAGAATAAGAATAGAAAAATAATAAATTATAATGATTAAGAGACTTTTTACTAAATTAGTAGCCGAATACAATCAATTGACCCCAACCGGCAAGGCAATGGTTGTCCTTATCATTCTTCTCATTATTGGAATTATAATAAGATGGGATGCTACAATTGAGGGTATAGCAAAAGGATTCAATTTTTTTGGCAACAAATAAAAGATAATTATAAACACTAAAATAAATACACAATGGCAGTAAAAGGAGCTATCGTAGTAGATACCGAGAAATGCAAGGGTTGCAGTGTTTGTATTGCAAACTGTCCTACCCAGACTATTGCATTGTCTAAAGAGGTAAACGGAAAGGGATATAACTTCGCATATATGGAGAATCCCCAAAATTGTACAGGCTGTACAAACTGCGCAACAGTTTGTCCGGATGCTGTAATCACAGTTTATAGAGTAAAAATATAAAAAAATTAGGGATATGGCTGAGAAAATACTAATGAAGGGTAACGAGGCTATTGCTCACGGCGCTATAAGATGTGGTGCAGACGGTTACTTCGGATACCCTATCACTCCACAGTCTGAGGTTATGGAGACTCTAATGGAGGAGAAGCCTTGGGAAACAACAGGAATGGTTGTATTGCAGGCAGAGAGCGAAACATCATCAATTAACATGGTTTATGGTGGAGCTTGTACAGGAAAAAGAGTGATGACTTCTTCCAGCAGCTTGGGCATAAGCCTTATGGCTGAAGGTTTGAGCTACCTTGCAGGCGCAGAACTGCCTTGCGTAATTGTAAACGTAATGCGTGGAGGTCCCGGTCTTGGAACTATCCAGCCAAGCCAGGCAGACTATTTCCAGGCTGTTAAAGGTGGCGGACACGGAGACTACAAGATGATTGTCCTTGCCCCTGCATCTGCCCAGGATATGTATGATTTTGTAGGCTTGGGATTTGATTTGGCATTCAAATACAGAACACCTGCAATTATCCTTTCTGACGGTGTTATTGGCCAGATGATGGAAAAAGTTGAACTTGGCGAGCAGAAACCAAGAAAAACTGCAGAGGAAATAGCAAAAGAGTGCCCATGGGCCATTGTTGGAAAACCAGCAACAAGAAACCGTAATATAATAACCTCCTTGGCCCTTGAGTCGCCTGTACAAGAGGCTCACAATATAAAATTGCAGGCCAAATACAAGGAAATTGAGGCAAATGAGGTAAGATACAGCACATATAAGACCGAGGATGCCGAGCATTTGTTTGTAGCATACGGAAGTATTGCCAGAATTTGCGAGACAGCAGTTGATATTGCACGTGAAAACGGATATAAAGTAGGTCTTCTAAGACCAATCACACTGTACCCTTATCCTACAGTGCAGATTCAGAACCTGCTTCCACAGCTAAAGAGTGTAATGGCTGTAGAGATGAGTGCAGGACAGATGGTAGAAGATGTAAGACTTGCTGTTGAGGGTAAGGTGCCTGTAAACTTCCATGGAAGAATGGGCGGAATGATCCCTTCACCAGATGAGATATATGAGGCTTTTGTCAAATCAATCAATAAATAGAGAGTTATGGATATAAAAGATATAATTAAACCGGAGAATAAGGTATATGCCAAAACTCCTCTTCTAACAGACAATATCCTTCACTATTGTCCTGGCTGTACACACGGCACAGTGCACAAGATTATTGCAGAGGTAATTGAGGAGATGGGAATTCAGGACAAGACCATAGGTATTTCACCTGTAGGATGTTCGGTATTTGCATACAATTACATAGACATAGACTGGGAGCAGGCAGCACACGGAAGGGCCCCTGCCCTTGCAACAGCAACAAAACGCCTTAATCCCGACAAATATGTATTCACATACCAGGGAGACGGCGATTTGGCATCAATTGGAACAGCAGAGGTAATGCATGCATGCAACAGAGGTGAAAACATTGTAATCATCTTCATTAACAACGCCATTTACGGTATGACAGGAGGTCAGATGGCCCCTACTACCCTACTTGGCCAGGTAACCGCTACAACACCATACGGAAGGGATGCAAAACTTAACGGTTTCCCTATGAAGATTACAGAGCTTCTTGCCCAGCTTGAGGGTACCTGCTATGTAACCAGACAATCTGCACAGAACCCTGCAGCTGTAAGAAAAACAAAGAAAGCCATCAGAAAGGCATTTGAGAACTCAATGATGGGTAAAGGAACCTCTTTTGTAGAAGTTGTAGGTACTTGTAACTCGGGATGGAAACTTACTCCTGTAAAAGCCAACAAATGGATGGAAGAGAACATGTTCCCATTCTACCCGCTTGGAGACATGAAAGACAGATAAACCATTAACGCATTAAAACAGAATTGATATGAAAGAAGAATTGATTATAGCAGGTTTTGGCGGACAGGGTGTCCTTTCAATGGGTAAAATACTTGCATACTCTGGAATCATGCAGGATATGGAGGTAACCTGGATGCCATCATACGGTCCTGAGATGCGTGGTGGTACTGCAAACGTTACCGTAATTTTGAGTGACCGTAAAATCAGCTCACCTATCTTGAGCAAATATGACACTGCAATTATCCTTAATCAGCAATCTATGGATAAATTTGAGGAACTTGTAAAACCGGGCGGACTTCTTATTTATGATCCTAACGGCATAACAAGACACCCTCAGAGAAAAGACATAACAGTTTGCACTATTGAGGCTGTAGAGGAGAGCGCAAAAATGGGAAACCTAAAAGCGTTCAACATGATAGTTCTTGGAGCATTCTTAAAGAAAAAACCGGTTGTTACAATGGAAAGTGTAATAAAAGGCCTTAAGAAATCACTTCCTGAGAGACATCATCACCTTATTCCAATGAATGAGCAGGCAATTAATATTGGCATGGATAAAGTTGTGGATGTAAACAGTTTATAGAATATCACCTCAAATAGTTTTGGAAGCCCTTACCATTTTGTAAGGGCTTCTATTTTTTTATCAAAAATATTTGTTAAATTTGTATGAAATTTTTCCCTTAAAATGAGTGCAGAGAGTCAAATAGTAATTGGAAAGCTCAAGAACCATATTGAACAGATAATATCAAAATATGAGCTTGCTGTTTCTGTTAATGCGCAATTGAAGGAAGAATTGGAAAAGACTACGAGTGAATTGGAAATAAAGGACAGGAGGATAACTGAGTTAGAGCAGAAATTGGAGCAGATACAGTTGGCTGAGGCATTTACATCCTCGTCAACAGATGTGAAGGAGGCTAAAAAGAGGATTGCAAAGATTGTGCGTGAGATTGACAAGTGTATATCAATGTTAAACGACTGATAATGGAAGAAGAAAAACAGAGGATCAAGATAACAATTGCTGAAAGGCAATATCCGCTGACAATACATCCATCAGAGGAGGAGAGCATGCGTATAGCTGTCGGGAAGATTAAAGAGAGGGTTGAGTTCTATAAAAGCAGGTTCAAGGACAGGGATATTCAGGATGCATTATCAATGTCGGTGCTGCACTTTGCAGTAAGAATGGTAAAATTGGAACAGAACAGGGAGTTTGACGAGTTGGTGGAGGATTTGAAAGTTCTGGACAAACAATTGGACGATTACATATTACATATTGGCAAAAATTAACTTTTAGCCGTTGGATCACAGCTCTTTGCGAAAATCAACACTTTATTACAGAACCGAGTTAACCAACAGACAAAAACAGGCCTAGGTGACCCTTAGGGGGATTCCGCATGCGGGACGTTGGAAGTTTGCGTCTATTATTGGAGCTCAAATCTTACATTTAAGATTTTTCTGAAAACAGCGGGTCCAGCGGCTTTTTTTATGCTTGAACTTAAACAAAACACACTATAAAAACTTAAAATAAAACAACTAAAGACTAAAGAGAGAAGAGATGGAAATTTTAACTATTGTCATTTTATCGCTTTGCGGTGCTCTCGCTGGTTTCTTGACTGCATATTTTGTAGTAAATAATGTAGTTCTTAAGAAAAAGAAAGAGCAGGTACTTAAAGAGGCACAGACTGAGGGAGAGAATATAAAGAAAGAGAAAATCTTCCAGGC
>JAZTYE010000141.1:0-5167 GCA_045636765.1 Candidatus Egerieisoma sp. | reverse complement strand
CGCCGTACACGGTTTTGCAGACCGCTGACTAAGCCACTCATCCAAGGAACCCTGTTTGATGGTTGGATTGCAAAGGTACAATAATTTTATTAATATGCAAATTTAATTTGCCTCTTATGCATATAATACAGCAACTATTTTCTCCAACCACTCTTTATCTGTAACATCAAAGGTTGCCAGATGTTCACTGTCTATATCAAGTACTGCCATAACCTCTCTGTCAGCAGAGAATACAGGTACAACAATCTCTGAGCGGGAAAGGCTGCTGCATGCAATGTGCCCAGGGAACTGCTCTACATCAGGGACAATTACAGTCTCCTTCTTTGCCCAGGAAGTTCCGCAAACACCCCTACCCTTTTTGATGCGGGTACAGGCCAACGGTCCCTGGAACGGTCCAAGAACCAGCTCCTGTGCGCCATCTGCCACATCCTTTACAATGTAGAACCCTACCCACCAGAATCCGAAAGCCTCCTTAAGAATAGCACTAACATTGGCCATATTGGCAATCATATCACTCTCTGCAGATACTATCGCCTCAATCTGAGGCATAAGTTCCGCATAAATTCCAGCTTTATCTTTAGCCGTTATAATCAGTTGTTCAGCCATATTATTCAACCAAAAGTACTAAACCCTTCAAATACTCACCCTCCGGATGATAAATGTTTACCGGATGGTCTGCCGGCTGGGTAAGCCTGTGAAGTATCCTTACTCTGCGGCCAGTCTGTGCTGCAGCTGAGAATACAGCCAACGCAAAGCTGTGTTTATCTACAACCTGCGAGCAGCTGTATGTAAATACCACTCCGCCAGGTTTCACCTTCTCAATTGCAAGGGCATTCAAACGTTTGTACGCACGCAATGCATTGTCAAGTGCCCCTCTGTGCTTGGCAAATGCAGGAGGGTCAACAATCATAAGGTCATATTTGTTCCCCTCACATTTACGCATGAACTCAATTGCATCCTCACAATAAGATGTATGCTCAACACCCTCTGTAAAGCCGTTTAGCTCCACATTTTTCACAACCATATCCATTGCCTTGCGGGAGCTGTCAACAGAATCAACATGGGCAGCCCCTCCATTAAGTGCATAAATGGAAAAACCGCCTGTATAGCAGAAAAGGTTAAGCACCTGCTTTCCCTGCGCATATTTCTTTACAAGAGCACGGTTGTCTCTCTGGTCGAGGAAGAAACCTGTCTTCTGCCCCTCAACCCAGTTTACACTGAACTTGTTGCCATTTTCAAGCACCACCTGGGCATCCTCCACACCTTCTTCCCGATAAATATATTCATCTTTAAGGTCCAACCCTGCCTTGAAAGGAGCAGTACCCTCACTCTTGTCATAAATGGCAGCCAAAGCCGGTCCATAAACCTTTCTCAACGCTTGCGCTATAGAATCTTTGGCAAGGAACATACCGGCAGAATGTGCCTGTATGACAGCTGTCTTGCCATAAACATCTATGATAAGACCGGGCAAGAAATCGCCCTCTCCATGAACAAGTCTGTACGCATCTGTATCCGCTGCACCAATAAGGCCCAAAGTCTTGCGTGCATTATAAGCACCCTCTATTGCCCTATTCCAGAAATTCTGGTCAATGGCAACCTTCTCAAAGCTCAAGATCCTTACTGTAATAGAACCTATCTGATAATGGCCGCAACCAAGATACTCCCCTGTAAATGAGTAAACCTCAACCACATCACCCTCTGCAGGCTCTCCCCCCTCTATCTTCTTTACTGCACCGGAAAAGACCCACGGATGGAATCTCTTTAAAGATTGCTCCTTACCTTTATTTAAAACTATCCTAACCATTATTGTTCTCCTTCTGCATAAAGTTTAAAATACATTTCCCTGCATATCCATGCATCAACTGCAGCATATCTCAACTGCGCTTCAGACAAATGGGAACTCTCCCAATTTGAAAGCTGCTGTGATTTGGAAACCCTCTTCTTAAGGATTATGGCTGCCATCTTCCTCACACTCTTCTCTTCTATACCGTATGTAGGGGCAAGCCTCTGCAAATCCACAAACCCTTTGGGAATAAATTTGCGGTACTCCTGCAAGCCTCTTATATCATCATGCACAGCAGCGCCAATCTTAAGAATCTTTGCATTGCCAAGCAAAGCGGCCAGTTTTGGAGGCACTCCAACCTGCTGCAATCTGAAAATATATGCTTTATCAGGGCCGCTCAACTGCAGGATAGCCATCTTGTTGCGGGGAACCTTAGGGACAAAGCACGGTTTTGTTTCGGTATCAAAACCTATAACATCCTGGGCACCCAAATACTCCATTGCCTGAACAAACTCCGGGCAATGGGCACTCGGCACAACTGTTATCTCACCTGGAAATGTTGCAATCTCCAGTGCCTCTATCTCTTCTACAGTAATGCTGCTTGCAAAAGCCATATTACTTCTCTATGTATTGTTTAATCTTTTTGTATGATGCAGGCAACATGCTCTCAATTCTTCCAAGTGTCTGCTCATCCAAATTCTCGTATGAGAACGGTACAAATACTGTAGTGATATCCTCTGTACCAAACTCTCTTCCGTATTTGAAATTGTATGATAGATTACCGTCTGCATCAAGACACTCAGGCTGAAGGCCAGATGCCGGAACAGAGATATAACCCTCAAAATTGCCGTCTGAAGTATTCAAGGCAAGGTTCTTGTCTTCCCTTAGGGTCTGGTAGCACTCCAATGCTGTAAATACAGCCGGATCAATGAACTCAAACTCTGGGTGGATAAGCCCCTCATAAACCAATTTGCCGTCTGAATCCCTATAGTTGCGCAACTCCTCTATGGTCTCATTAAGGGTATTCAGAAGGAACGGATAATGTGTACATCCAAGGATAATGTGTTTCAATGGAACCTGAGCACCGCTTGCCTTGTGTTTCTCCAAAAGGGTAACCAAATGGAATCTTGCATAGTTAGCTGCAGAGTTCAACTGGAACTGCATATATTTTCCGTCAACCTTCTCCCTTAGAACTGCACCATTTGAGTAATCAAAATTATAGATGCTTAGAAGGTTCTCCTTTATATCCTCTGAACCGTCACCCATTTTAGGACCTCTATAACCCTCTCTTGGCTCAGTAAGTGTAACATTTACAAAGTCTTTCTCCTGATCTACCGCCTCTGCAAAACCTGCACAAGGATGGTTTACAACCTTAATGTAGCTTGCATATCCGTTCTGCTGTCCTATCTCATTGATTGTCCTCTCATATGCATTTGAAGCAATGGTCCCAACAGTGGCAAGTACACCAACTGCAACAGAATCCTTAATTTTAGCTGTCTCAAGCTTGTTGTACAATGCATTTACACCTGCATTAATAACACCAATCACCTTAACGCCTGTTCCGCTCAAATTGAGAAGGTTTGACACATCCTCCAAACCCCATGCTGTAGCTGTATTGCACGCAATAACCAAGATCTTGCAAGGAAGCTTCTCACCCTCAAGCTCTTTGTCTGCCGGATTTGTCCAATACTCATTATCCATAAGGAAAAGGGCATCCTTAACCACAAGCTCCCTGAAGAAATCCTGCTTGTTTTCTGCCGCATAGTTGCCGTATGGCATATTTGCCCTGTCTGCAAGATAAGTGAATGCCTCACCTGCAAAATCAGCAACACCATCAGCTCCCTCTTTTCCCGATATATTATCAATCATGTCGGAATTCAAAAGGACCTCCAGTACTGTAAGTCCGCCTGTACCTGAATCAAACACTCCAATAGGCAACTGGCTCAACTGTTTTGGATATGCCTGGAAATTGCCGTAAAATTTTGAATTGCTGTCATTGAGGGCTTTCTCCATAATTGGAGTAACCTCTATCTTAGCCTCTTCCTGAACATTGTTTTGGGCACAAGATGCCAAAATGGTTACAGCTGCAAGGGCTGTAGAAAGTATCTTTTTCATAATTTGTCGGGATAAAAGTCCTACTTCTTGTAAATGAACTCACCATGCTGGCTTGTTAGGTGAACCTGTGCTGTTCCATCCTCTGAAGTCTCTACCCTACCTATAATTTTTGCGTCAACATCATATTTCTTTGAGATGGCAATGATATCACCGGCAATCTCTGCAGGTACATAGAACTCCATTCTGTGTCCCATGTTGAACACTTTGTACATCTCTTCCCAGCTTGTGCCTGACTCCTGCTGTATTACCTCAAACAGCGGAGGTGTAGGGAACAGGTTATCCTTTACAATCTTAAGGTTATCTACAAAGTGGAGTATTTTGGTCTGGGCACCGCCTGAGCAGTGTATCATACCGTCTATCTGGCTTCTGTACTTGTCAAGTACCTCCTTTACAATTGGAGCGTATGTTCTGGTTGGAGAAAGTACAAGTTTGCCGTAAGTAAGTCCTGTCTTAGGCTCTACTGCATCAAGCTTTTTGGTTCCTGAATAAACAAGCTCCTGTGGAACTGCTCCGTCAAAGCTCTCAGGGTATTTTGCTGCAAGATATTTCTCAAATACGTCGTGACGGGCAGAAGTAAGACCGTTGCTGCCCATACCGCCGTTATACTCTGTCTCGTATGAAGCTTTTCCGCAAGACTCCAAAGCTACAATCACATCACCTGCCTTAATGTTTGCGTTGTCAATCACATCTGAGCGTTTCATTCTTGCACATACTGTACTGTCAACAATTACTGTCCTTACAAGGTCTCCAACATCTGCAGTCTCTCCACCGGTAAGGATAAGTTTTACGCCGTAGCTCTCCATAGTGCGTGCAAAGTTCTCAGAAGCTGCAATAAGGCGGCTGATTACAGAGCCTGGGATAAGCTGTTTGTTTCTTCCAATTGTTGAAGAGAGCATGATATTGTCCACAGCTCCTACACAAAGAAGGTCATCTGTATTCATTACAATTGCATCCTGGGCAATACCGTCCCATACAGTCATATCTCCTGTCTCTTTCCAATAAGTGTATGCCAATGAAGATTTTGTACCTGCACCGTCTGCATGCATTACAATACAGTAATCAGGGTCTCCCGAGAGAAAATCAGGCACAATTTTACAGAATGCTTTAGGAAAAAGTCCTTTGTCTATATTCTTTATTGCCTCATGTACATCCTCTTTTGAAGATGAAACACCTCTAAGGGCGTATCTGTTGCTTTTTGGATCTTGCATAGTTGTAATTATATGGTTTTTATCAAGCTACAAATTTACATAAAAAAAGGGCAGTTGCAAA
>JAZTYE010000140.1:0-11904 GCA_045636765.1 Candidatus Egerieisoma sp. | reverse complement strand
ACCGCAGGGAGATGTGAATGTGGAGGCTGTTGTAAGGGATGAGACGTTGTGGCTTACTCAAAAAGCTATGGCTCAGTTGTTTGGAGTGCAGGTTCCAGCGATTAGCAAGCATTTGAAGAATATTTATGCTGAAGGAGAATTAAGCGAGGAAGTGGTTGTTTCCAAAATGGAAATAACCACTCAGCATGGTGCTATTGAAGGGAAAACTCAAACTCAGGAAACACAGTTTTATAATCTTGATGCAATTATTTCTGTGGGCTATCGAGTCAACTCTGCAAAAGCTACTCATTTCCGTATTTGGGCAACAAATGTTCTGAAAGAATATATGCTCAAAGGTTTTGTGCTAGATGATGAGAGATTAAAGAATGGCGGTCAGTTGTTTGGTAAGGATCACTTCCGGGAGTTGTTAGAACGAATTCGATCAATTCGTGCAAGTGAAAGACGTATATGGCAACAGATAACAGATATTTTTGCAGAGTGTAGCCTGGATTATAATAGAGACTCGGATATAACAAAGGATTTTTACGCAATGGTTCAGAATAAGTTCCATTATGCTATAACAGGACAAACTGCAGCAGAAATTATATATTCTAAAGCTGATAGTACCAAAGAGAATATGGGCCTGACAACATGGAAATATTCACCTGATGGTAGAATCCTGAAATCTGATGTTATGGTAGCGAAGAATTACCTTCCTGAGCAGGATATAAAGCGTTTGGAGCGTGCTGTAACAGGCTATTTTGACTATATAGAAGACCTTGTTGAGAGAGAAAATACTTTTACGATGGAAGAGTTTGCGGCAAGTGTAAATGAGTTCCTATCATTTAGAAAATATCAGATTCTTACAGATAAAGGGAAAGTCTCAAGAATACAAGCAGAACGTAAGGCTGAGAGGGAGTATGAACAGTTTAATAAAACACAGAAGATAGAGTCTGATTTTGATAGAGTTGTAAAAAAATTGAAAAAGTAATTGCAAGGATAATGGTCAGGTTCATTTTACTTGGTGGACTTATAATATACTGAAACGGAAGTGAGACAGATCTCAGAGGTGACAAGAAGAGATATAGCAAAGCTCTTCATTGATGGCTATTATGATTATTCTGGTTTTTGGCCGGATTCAAAGTATAGCTCTCCAGATGTTGCCAAGATATTATATGTGTATTACGGCAATCTGACGGAAATAGAGTTTTTAAGAAAGTTATATCCATTAGATGAAATGCCCAGTATGGATTCTCGATATCCCAATGCAGTAGGTGATATATGTCAGCATACAATAAATAATGATGATTGGGAGTTTGGCTGGGTCTTTAGAGATTCAAGATTCGGCCTTTTGGATGGAGATGATAAGATACTATTAGAATTTTTATGCGCTGTATTCCATCCGGCAATTAGGAAAGAAGATGGATATTGGGACGAATATCTGAGAAAGATACAGATGTTTTCAAAAATGCTGATGATGAAACTACGGGTTCTGCACACTTTGCATTAAGTAAGGGAGATGCGAAATACGAAAGTACGTTTAAAGTAGAGCATGGCGAGATATCTTTGATAATACATCATTTGAATGTATTGGAGGCAAATCAATTATGGTCAGGCGTAGGGCTTGGAGGATGTTATGTAGTAATGATCTATTATATTGATAATACTAATCATAAATTGCAGCAGAAATCTGATTTAGAAGATTTATAATACATAGATATAAAATCATGGGTGTTGATGTTCATATAATCATAAAAAATGATTTTGCTGATATTGATAATAAGGCAAAGGCTTTAGAATATACTCGGGAAACAGTCAAAGATATTAAAAAGTCATTATCCCGTGTAGGACATGATGGTGTGTGCATAGAAATAATAGAATGTGATGGAGATGTCTATTTTGATTTACCCCCCATTTAATATTCCGGAGATACATCTACATGCAGGTTTTTGGGAGGTATGGACAGGTGCACATCATCAGCAATTGACCATACATAATGGAAGCGACTTTCATATTCGCAAAACTGCATATGAACTTGCGAAACTATTCGACCAAAGAAAGGCATGGTACTGCAAAGATGAAGATTTAACTCCTGTTGAATTGAAGCAACTCATATATGAGATAAGAGAGAAAGATAAAGGATGTATGTTTTTAGATGGAGTTTTAGCATCCAAACCTAGATATACATGATGTGATTTACCCTTTTAATCAGATTTAATTTTAAATTCACGTTGTGCAAATAAAAAGAAAAACCCTCTCAGAATTACTTCTAAGAGGGTTTCAAGTACCCAGAGCCGGGGTCGAACCGGCACGGGTCGCCCCACTGGTGTTTGAGACCAGCGCGTCTACCGATTCCGCCATCTGGGCTTCTCATAAGTGCTCTTGCGAGCGTTGCTAACAAGTGTTATGAACTTTTGAGGATGCAAAAGTATGCGTTTTTATTTAATTTTCAAAATTTTTTAGCGTGAATTTATGAAAAACCACAGATTTGTGAAGATTTAGGGAACAAAATCAATAAAAAATGTTCCCCAATACAAGTATTTTTGCATTTGGGGAACGAAATAAATCTTTATTGTGCCGGAACAGGAAACGGGTGCCCGGAACCGGCAGACATCTGTTTGTTAGTAGTTGAAAGTGATTGACTTTTTAATATCCGGGTGCAAACTGTTGTATACTGGGCATGATTTTGCAGCTGCCTCAATTACTCTCTTTTGCTGAGGTGTGTAGTTGTTGTCTTTAGGGAAAGTGATATCAAGTTTCAACTCTACTACTCTTCTTGGGTTAGTGCCCATAATTTTCTCGGTCTCAATTACAGTGCCGTCCAAGTTGTAGCCGTATGCAGGGGCTGAGATGCCCATAATTGTAAGCATGCAGCTTCCAAGGGATGTTGCCAACAGGTCTGTAGGTGAGAAGAATTCTCCTTTGCCGTTGTTGTCAAGTGGTGCATCGGTAATAAGTTTGTTGCCAGATTGCAAGTGCTCAGCTTCTGTCCTAAGACCGCCAAGGTATACAGTTTTCATTTTTGTCATGGTACGTATATTTTAAAGTGTTTATATTTTCTTCCCGATAATTTATTCCCCCACCAGTTCAGCCAAAAGTGTTGCCGATGTGCATGAGGTTACTTTTACTGTTACATAGTCTCCAATTTTGTGCCCTTTGCCGTCAAAAACACACACTTTGTTTTGTGGTGTGCGGCCAATGAGCTGCTCTGTGGAGCGCTTAGAAACTCCCTCTATAAGCACCTCATACTCCTTGCCCACACATTTGCGGTTGCTTTCGAGTGAGAGGGTGTTCTGCAGCTCAATTATCTCATTGAGTCTGCGGGTTTTTTCTTCCAGTGGGACATCGTCTGTAAAGTGTCTGTGGGCTTTTGTATTTGGTCTCATTGAGTACTGGAACATGAATGCAGAGTCATACCCAACTTCTTTCATTATTGAAATGGTGTCTGCATGGTCCTGCAGTGTCTCGCCGCAGAATCCGGCAATGATGTCTGTACTTATTGCGCAGTCCGGGAGTATCTCCCTTATCTTTGATATTCTGTACAGGTATCCCTCACGGGTATATTTTCTGTTCATCTTCTCCAGCATAATATCACTTCCGCTCTGAACAGGGAGGTGTATGTGGTTGCAGATGTTAGGGTACATTGCCATTGTGTACAGCACTCCGTTGCCCATATCTTTAGGGTGGGAGGTTGAGAACCTTACTCTAAGTTTAGGGTCTATAAGGGCAACAAGTTCTAGCAGTTGTGCAAAGTTTACCGTTTCTGATGCGTTGTCGGGATTTGTCCACTTGTAGGAATCCACATTCTGTCCCAATAGGGTTACTTCTTTGTATCCTGCATCAAAAAGCTCCTGAGCCTCCCTTACAATGCTGTGAGGGTCTCGGCTTCTCTCTGCACCTCTGGTGTATGGGACAACACAGTATGAGCACATATTGTTGCAGCCTCTCATAATTGAGATGAATGCAGATACGCCGTTTTTGTCTAAACGTACTGGGGAGATGTCTGAGTAGGTCTCCTCCCTAAGGAGTTTGGTGTTTATCTGCTTCTCGCCTGTGTCCAGTGCAGCTATGAGGTCTGCAATTTTTCTGTATGAGTCTGGGCCTGCTACCAAGTCTACGGCAGGGTGCTGCAAAAGTTCATCTTTAAGTCTCTCTGCCATACAGCCAAGGACTCCTACCACCACATTGTTTCTCTTCTTTTTTTCCTGAAGGAAAACATCCAGTCTACCCCATATTCTCTGCTCTGCGTTATCCCTTATGGAACAGGTGTTTACTAGAATTACGTTTGCCTTTGCCAATGAGTCGCACAGAGCGTAGCCGGCTTTTTGCAGTACAGAAAGTACAACCTCGCTGTCATTGACATTCATCTGGCATCCGTAGGTTTCTATGAAAACCTGTGGCAGTGTGCTGTCTATTATTGGCTTAACGGAACAATATTTGTTTGTCATCTGATCAAATTATTAAAACACAAAGATAAGTTTTTTATAACTTTTTTTACCTTTGCCGTATGAAGAAATTGATATTTTTGCTCTTGCTGGCAGCTTTCATTTTGAGTGGATGTGCCAATTACAGGAAGATAGCTCTACAGGATGTAAAGGTGGAGAAACTAAAAATGGTTTCTGTTTCAAAAGCAGATGTGAGGCTTAATTTGGTTCTTAATAATCCCACCAGAGGTGCCATTAAGGTTAACCAGGCAGAAGGATTTGTATCTGATGCAAAAGGTGAGTTTGCAAAGATATATTTGTTGGAACCGTTTGAGTTTGCCAAAGGGGAACCGTCACAGGCTCATGCTATATTGAGGGTGGAGCTGCTGGATCCTCTTTCGGTTGTGATGATGGGGCTGAATCCTGCATCATGGGATCTTGAGCAGTTTTCATTCAGCGGTTATGTAAAGGTGAAAAAGGGTGGAGCGGGTAAGAGGTTTGAAGTGGAGGATGTTCCCGTTAAAGATATTATTGGTAATTTGAAATTTTAATTCTGATTTTCGGTTATGAGATATATAGCAGTTATGTTGTTTTCTGTAGCAGCTCTTTTTGTGGCAACTGCAGCTAACGCCCAGCAGGTGCAGAGTGTAGTGGATACAGCTCAGGTGGCTGTTCCAAAACCGCCATTGGCTGATTCTACCCTTGTGGGTACTACAATTTTCCAGCTGTTGGACCAGCAGAGCGGAGAGGGCTCGGTAACTTTAAATCAGCCTGTGCAGATGGAGAGCATGTATGCAAAGTACATTCAATCAAATAAAGATAGAAAACGTAACGGTTACAGGATAAGGCTTTTCTTTGATAATAAGCAGAGTGCCCGTGTAGAGTCTGAAGAATTGGAAAAGGCATTTCAGCAGCAGTTTCCCCTTATCCCAACATACCGCAGCTATACAAATCCATTCTTTAAGGTTGTTGTGGGAGATTACCGCACAAAATCTGATGCAATTAGAGAGTTGCAAAAAATACTCCCTTTCTATCCACAGGCAATTGTGGTGAAAGAGAGTATATATTATCCTGCCATTTAAGGCTTTGTGTTATTTGGCGTCTTTTCTGTTCCACCACCTTACCCTTATTCTGTGTGCCCATAAACGTAAAGGGGTTATATAGCGCTCTATCTTTTCCGGGTAGATATCCGGTATGCTTACAAGTATTCCTGTCTCTTCTACTGCACCAAAGCCATGGTTAATTGCTGTTCCAAACACCTTCATTGTTGGAGAAAGGTTCATGTATGAGTTGATGAGCGGTGGTATATGCTCGCCCAGATTCTTGAGCTCTTTTTGCAAAACTTTGTATCCGTCTTTATAGTCAAGCCCCTGGAACAGCTCATAGTGCTTAGGGTTGTCTATATCACATACAAGCGGTGTTATAGGTCTTACAAGTGATTTGTGGTCATTAAAGTACTTCTTAAGGAAGAAAAGGAGCATGTTTCTTGCCATAAAGTTGTAAGAGGTGTACATGGTTACTTTTCCAAAGAAATATTTTATCTGAGGGTTCTTTACCATGAGTGCGCCAAGTCCATCCCAAAGGTTGTCCAATGCATAAAGGCTTTTACGGTTAAGATTGGTGCTCTGATAGTTTGGCTGGATGAATGATCTTCCCAGTTCTATGGTATATGGCATGTAGTCATTAAGGAACTCGTCTGAGAAATCAAACAGTTCTGTAGTTGCCATTTTTGCCTTGTCAAGGTTCTTGCAGTGGATATATCTGTAACCTCCAATAATCTCCCTGTCTTTTGGGTCCCATACAATGAGCTGACGGTATGGCTCCTTAGGGTCTATGTCAAATTCATCTATATCTATAGATTTGCCTGTGCCGCCACCTCCCATTCTGAATGAGATTTCTCTAAGTCTTCCAATCTCTTTCATTGTGTTAGGAGAGTTTTGGGCTGTAACTTCATATATAAAGTTTTTCCCCTTTCTGGTAACCCTTATGAATTTCTCTTTAGTGAGCTCTTTCATAATAAGTTTCCTGTCAACGGGTGCAATGATAGGTTCCATTATTTTTCAGGTTTTAGTTCGTAGCATTTTTCTCGTATCTCAGCACACCACTGGTCCAGTGTCTTGCTTGAGTCTATCCGGGAAATGGGTATAGGCTTCCCGATAGTTACCTCAAAGATACTGTTTTTTTGGAGGAACATCTCGTCGGGAAGAAAAATCATCTCAAAATTGAACTTTATCCCGAGAGCTTTCCTTATTTTGGCAAGGCGGTAGAAGAACTTGGAGTTTTGCCCTCCAAAGTGGATTGGTACAATGTCCCTGTTGTATTTTTTTGCCTGCTTGAGAAAATTCTTGTGCCATTTGAGATCAGTTATTTCTCCGTCTATAAGGCGGGAGCATAGCCCTGCCGGGAAGTAGAGTATCTGGGCATCCGAGGCGTAGGCGTTGTGTATCCTCTCTCCATATTCCTTGCCCATGCGGCCATGTTTGTTCACCGGAACAAAGAGGTTCCTCATAGGAATGATGTTCATGAGAATGTCATTTACAACAAATTTTATATTCCCGAACATATTTCCCAAAAGGGAGATTAGAGTGAGCCCGTCCAGCCCGCCAAGGGGATGGTTGGAGACAAAAATGTATCTTCCGTTTGGGTCTAAACTCTCTCTGTCAATGAACTTTACATTGCTTTTTGCGTTAAGCCACAAAAGCACTTTGTCTGCAAACTCAACATCAATTGAGCCGTTGCTGTATTCAAGTATCTGGTTGAGTTCGTCCTGGTGGATTATCTTTTTTAACCAGGCAAGAACAAACTTTGGTGTGTATTTTGCTAGAGTGCTGCTTTTAGACGCCAATACGGCGCCCACATCTATTTTCAAATCTTTGTTTATGCTCTCCATAACGGGTTTGGTTTAGTAGGTGCTAAGTTAAAAAAAATTGTATCTTTGCCAATATGTTAAAACAAGGGTTACAGCAAAAACAGCAACAAAAGTTATCGCCGCTCCAGATTCAGACCATAAAACTGCTGGAGCTCCCTACTCTTGAACTGGAACAGAAGATAAGGAAGGAGATTGAGGAAAACCCTGTACTTGATGAAATATCGGAGTCTGCAGATCCGGAGGATGATTCGCCAAAGAATGTTTCTCTGAGTGAATATCCGGCGGATGATCCAACCCCCTCATATAAACTGTACGTAAATAATCAAGGTAAGGACCTTAAGCCGCAATACAGTACTTTTTCTGTTAAAGAGAGTTTTCAGGAGAATCTTATTGTTCAATTGGGCTACAGGAAGCTCAGTGAGCGGAGCCGTGCAATTGCCGTTTTTGTAATTGGCAGCCTTGATGATGACGGATACCTAAGAAGAGATCTTGAGTCCCTTTCTTATGATATTCTTTTAAGACTCAATATAGAGACCAATGATCAGGAGCTAGAAGAGATTCTTAAAGTAATTCAGGAGTTTGAACCGGCTGGAGTAGGCGCAAGGGATTTGCAGGAGTGCCTTTTGCTGCAGTTGGATACCAGAACACAGTCTCAGAAGAATGCCAGAATAATTTTGTCCGAGTATTTTGCAGAGTTTACCAAAAAGCATTATTCCAAGATTATCTCCCGCATGGGGATAACCCAGGATGAACTTAAGGAGGCTGTAGATGAAATTATAAGGCTGAACCCGCGCCCCGGAGGTCAGATTGATGATTCCTATAATGACCAGGCTCAGCAGATTGTTCCTGATTTTCTTCTGGAGGAGAAGGATGGTGAGCTCATTATGAGTATGCCAAGGTTCTCTGTTCCTGAACTTAGGGTAAACAAAAGGTATGCTGAGCTTTTGATGAATTCATCCAATACTTCTACCAAGGCCGGTAGGGAGGCTGCTAGTTTTGTAAAGCAAAAGCTGGATTCCGCAAAATGGTTTGTAGAGGCTATAAAGCAGAGACAGAATACTTTGCAGAATACCATGAACGCCATAATAGATTTCCAGAGAGATTATTTTATGGATGGTGATGAGACCAAACTAAAACCTATGGTTCTCAAAAATATTGCAGAGAAGACCGGACTTGACATCTCAACCATTTCAAGAGTTGTAAACTGCAAGTATATACAAACCCACTTTGGCATTTATCCTTTAAAGTATTTCTTTTCTGAGGGACTTATGACTCAGAGCGGAGAGGAGGTCTCTACAAGGGAGATAAAGCTTATCTTGTCTGAGAGTGTAGATAATGAAGATAAAAGAAAGCCCCTCACAGATGAGGAGCTTGTGGATGTTCTGCAGCAAAAGGGCTATAAAGTTGCCCGCCGTACCGTTGCAAAATACAGGGAGCAGCTTGGTATACCTATTGCCCGTTTAAGAAAGGAGCTATAGCTTGGTTCCAAATGCCAAATCTCCGGCATCTCCAATCCCCGGTACAATGTATGATTTGTTGGTAAGCTCCTGGTCTACAGCAGCTACCCATAGTGTTACTTTTTTGTGAGGGAGATGTTTTGACAGGTATGCCAAACTTGCCTCGCTTGCAATTGGGCATACAAGGTGGGTGTGTGAAGGTTCTCCCATCTCGCACAGTTTATTGTATGCCAATACTACTGAGGAGCCTGTTGCCAGCATGGTATCTGTAAGTATAAGCACTTTCCCTTCTATATTGGGTGAACTTATATACTCAATCTGTATTGTAAACTTGTTGTCTTTGCCATACTTCCTGTATGCCGCAATGAATGCATTCTGGGCATTGTCAAAAAAGTTTAGTACTCCATTATGGAGTGGCAGACCGGCTCTGAGGATAGTTGAAATGACAATATTGTTGTCGGGAGTGGAGCACTCCGCAATGCCAAGAGGGGTGGTTACCTCCTTTACTGAGTAATCCAGGGTCTTGCTTATCTCGTATGCAAAAATTTCCCCTATGCGTTCAAGGTTTCTCCTGAATCTCAGACTGTCTTTCTGTATGTTCTTGTCTCTTAATTCTGCAACAAATTTGTTGAGTATGGAGTTGGTTTCTCCCAGGTTGATCACTTTCATGGCAAATGTATTTGTGTCTGTACAAAGATAATAAAATATGGAACTAAATGAGCCCTTCGTCTGCAAAACTGAAGTATTCATTTCCTGCAACAATTATATGGTCCACCAGTTCAATGTCACACATTTGTGCCCCTTTTTTCAGTTTTTCTGTCATTGCTTTGTCCGAGGCTCCAGGTTTGCAGTTTCCCGACGGATGGTTGTGGGCCAGCACTATATGGCAGGAGCGTTTTTCCATGCAATTCTTAATGATGAGCCTTATATCTACCACAGTGGCGTCAAGTCCCCCTTTGGAGAGCCTCTCCTTAGATATGAGTTTGTTTGATTTGTTGAGGTGGAGCAGCCAGCACTCCTCGTGAGGCAGGTCGCGCAGTATGGGTATGAGTATGCTGGCAGCCATCTCTGAACTGTGTATCCCGGGGTAGAACTGAGGGTGTTCCATCTCGCTTCTGCGTCCCAGTTCAAATGCTGCCATAATGGAGAGGGCTTTTCCTGTTCCAATTCCCTTAAACTTGCTGAAGTCATTGTAACTGAATTTCTTAAGATTGCCCAAGCTGTTATCTGCTCCAGCCAGAATTTTTCTTGCCAGATCAATGGCATTTTCTTCTTTGTTGCCTGCCCTTATGAGTATTGCAAGCAGTTCTGCATTGGTGAGACTCTCTGCACCGCGCTCAATGAATTTTTCTCTTGGCCTTTCAGATAAGGCCCATTCTGTAATTGAATATCTTCCGCACATAGCTTTATAAATTAAATCACTATAAAGTTTAAAAAGTTTTTCCTATAGCTCAAGGAGTTGCGTAAAAAGTTACTTTTTTACGCTGTTTCTTAACTTTTTGGCGTAGAAACAATTAAAAACTTGGTAGTTAAAGGAAAATCCTTTATATTTGCGGGCCTTTTCTCGAGAAGATAAGGAAGTTATAAATTTATCACTTAAAACTTTATTAAAGATGTCTGTAAAAATCAGATTGGCACGCCACGGTAAAAAGAACTACGCTTTCTTCCACATTGTAGCTGCCGACAGCAGAGCACCACGTGATGGTCGCTTCATTGAGCTAATTGGCTCTTACAACCCTAACACTAACCCTGCTACCATTGTACTTGACAATGAGAAAGCTCTAAACTGGTTGAACAACGGTGCTCAGCCTACCGAGACTTGTAGAAGAATCCTTTCTTACAAAGGTGTGCTTCTTAAGAAACACCTTCTTGAGGGTGTTAAAAAAGGCGCTCTTACTCTAGAGCAGGCTGAGGCAAAATATAGCGCTTGGGTAGCTGAGAAAGAGGCTAAAGTTAGCCAGAAAAAGACTGCTTTGGCACAGGACAAAGTGGCTGCTAAAAAATCAGCTCTTGAGGCTGAGGCTAAAGTTAATGCTGACAGAGCAGCTGAGCTAGCTAAGAAAAAAGCAGAGGCAGAGGCAGCTAAAGCAGCAGCTGAGGCTGAGGCAGCAGCAGAGGCAGCTCCAGCAGAGGAGACAGCTGAGAACCCTGAAGCTTAATTTGCAATGTTGCGCAGTGTAGCAGATATGGATTTGTTGCCTGTAGCGCAAATTGTGAAATCCTATGATGTTAATGGAGAGGTTGTAATCAGATTCTTCTCCAGCATCCTGGAAGATTATGACATTAAAAAGGAGCCGGTGTTCATCAATTTTGATGGACTTCCGGTTCCTTTCTTTATTACATCCCTAAAGAAAAGGGGAGCCAATGGGGCACTTGTAAAGTTTGAGACCGTAAACGACATGTCCCATGCAGAGGAGCTCCTTAAAAAAGAGATACTTGTAGATGCTTCAACCATTGATCCTGAGGAACTCGATATGGATGAGGATGAGGCAATGGCAGCATTCCTTATTGGTTTTAAGGTTAAGGACCAAAGCGGCAGAGAGGTTGGAGAGATCTCTGAATACTACAACTATCCAAGCAATCCGTGCATAGAGATAGACGGCAAATATCTTGTGCCGTTCAATGAGGAGCTTATAATAAAGCTCGATCCAAAGAAAAGGGTAATGTCAATGACAATTGCTGCGGGTCTTCTGGAGGATTAGGCAATCTCATACCTCAGGCCTTCCAGAAAATCTTTTTCTTTGTAAACAATCCCACAATCCACATAGTAAGCAGAACCACCAGTGCAGACCTTATAAAGCCTATGGTGTGCATTCCCTCCGGGTAAGCCGCTCTGTATAGCTCTATTGCTCCTGTTATTTTCATAATTGGAAGAAGCATGCATGTGTATGCAATGTAGCACATGAGCGGATTCTTTCCTGCTCTGTGGAAAATCTTTACAATGAATGAGCTGCCTGCCCTGTTGCAGATGAAATCAGATGCTACAAGGAGCATTGCCGCCATTCCTGATGTGGCCAGACAATACTGTATGGTGCAAGGGACTTTCTTTATTCCCCCTCCATACGGCTCAATAAGCTCTCCCGCAATAATGAGGATACCTCCCAGCAGCACTGTCTTTTTGTAGTGGGGCAGATATTTGGCCACAACTGCATATATTCCCACCAATAATATTCCC
>JAZTYE010000139.1:0-12014 GCA_045636765.1 Candidatus Egerieisoma sp. | reverse complement strand
AAAGAGCGCGAGCAATACCTAGGCGAAGAGCCTCTGCCTGACCTTTGATTCCACCACCATCAAGGTTAACTTTAATGTCAAAGTCTGCCAATGTGTTGGTTACCTCTAGAGGCTGTTTAACGATAAACTGAAGAGTCTCCTCTACAAAGTAAGAGTTAAGCTCTTTACCGTTAATGGTAATATTACCTTTTCCTGTGTTCACATAAACGCGAGCAACTGCTGTTTTACGTCTTCCAAGGGCGTTGATTTGTTCCATGCTCTGTGTTTAAATTTCGTTAAAAGTAACTGTTTTAGGTTGTTGTGCCTGGTGAGGATGCTCAGCACCTGCATATACATGTAGGTTACGGAACAACTCTGCTCCAAGTCTGTTTTTAGGAAGCATACCTTTTACTGCCTCCTCAAGTACTACGGTAGGTTTGCGTACTAGCAACTCCTTAGGATTTGCAAAACGCTGTCCTCCGGGATACCCTGTGTGTCTTACATACACCTTGTCGGTCAACTTTTTACCTGTAAGGCGGATTTTGTCAGCGTTGATAACAATAACGTTATCACCACAATCCACGTGTGGGGTGTAGTTGGCCTTGTGCTTGCCTCTAAGAACCAATGCGATTCTGCTAGCAAGTCTTCCTAATACTAGATCAGTTGCGTCAATTACCAACCACTCTTTGGTTACGGTCTGTGCATTTGCCGAAACTGTCTTGTAGCTTTGATAGTCCACTGTGTTGATTTTTAAGTTAATACTAATTTTTGTTGCGATTTTCCCCTATATAAGGGGGTGCAAAGGTAGTAAAAATTTTCAAAGTACCAAAATATGAGTGATTTATTACCTCACCCTCTCTCTCACACCGTCCAAAAACCGCTTCATGGCACCACTATCTTTGGCGGCAACAATCTCCTTAAGTTCATTGAGCTTATCTATAATCCCTTGCAGCTGTCCATTGGTATTTGGGTTGAACAGGATCTCCGTAAGCAGGTAATCATCCTCGCTCAACAAACCGTGGGCAATTGCCAAATGTTTCTTGAATGTTGTTCCAGGAACCTCCTGATGTTTCATGACAGAACCAAACACCAATGTTGAAGCAAAGGGGATTGACAATGAATAAGCCACTACCTCATCGTGTCCGTCAAAGGTATACTCACGCACATTAAGTTTAAGGGAAGAAAAAAGATCCCTGTAGAAAATCATCCCCATATAATCTGTCCCCTTTACAGCAACAGATCCGTCGGGAGACTTCTGCTGAGGCTCATTTATTATAATGGCATTCTCGGTCTGCAGATTTCCCAAATTGGCAAAGGTTGGTCCAAACATAGGATGCACGGAGACATATCTGAATCCGCACCCCTCATAAAACTCTTTTAAGCCAGTTTTAACGGAGGCTATATCCGAGAGGATACAAGCAGCCGGCAAATAAGGAATAACCTCCTTAAAAGCCTCAATGGTATAGCTGAGAGTAACACAGTTGATCACCAGCTCAGGAGCAAAGTCCTTCACCTGATCTACAGAAGAAAACCTCAACGCATTATAAATAAAGCGCATTCTCCTCAAATCCTTCTCAAAAACAGCAATCTCATGGTTAAAGCTCAATAAATCTGAAAAGAAAGAGCCCATTTTTCCATTTCCAAGAATAAGAATCCTCATAATATTATCCTCCCGACAATTATTTTTCTTTTACAAAGCCAGCTGAATCCTTACAGACTCCTCATGAATACTCTTCATTATGGCATTTACAAATTCTCTGTCCAGGTTCAAAGCCTCTCCCATCTGGGCACGTTTCTCAAGAATCTCATTGTAACGGCCGGTCTGCAATACCGGCATATTGTTCTCCTTCTTGTACATGCCAATCTCCCTTGAAACTCTGTTTCTCTTGGCAAGGATAGTAAGCAGCTGCTCATCTATCTCGTCAATCTGTTTACGCAATACAGATATATTCTCTGTTGTTTGTCCGTTCTCTCTCAAAACAAGCATTTTTAATGTAAAATCTAAAATTTGTGGAGTAATCTGCTGTTTGGCATCACTTAGGGCCTCATCCGGATTGCAGTGCGACTCTATCATAAGACCATCAAACCTAAGATCCATAGCCTGCTGCGAGATAGGGGCAATCAGCTCCCTCTTGCCGCCAATGTGGCTGGGATCACAGAACATTGTAATATTAGGGTAACGTCTGCGCAACTCAATAGGGATATGCCATAGAGGAAGGTTTCTGTAAAGCTTCTGGTCATATGTACTGAATCCGCGCATAATAACCCCCACATTGGTGACACCTGCATTAACAAGCCTCTCCAATGCTCCAATCCAAAGTTCAAGATCTGGGTTTACAGGATTTTTTACCAACACCGGAATATCTGTACCTTTTAGTGCATCTGCCAACTCCTGCATTGCAAACGGGTTAGCTGCAGTACGGGCACCAATCCAAAGAAGGTCAATGCCAGCCTTTATGGCTTCAAATACATGGGCTGCAGTAGCAACTTCTGTTGCCACAAGCATACCGGTTTTCTGCTTCACCTCTTTAAGCCATGGAAGGCCAACTGTGCCCACGCCCTCAAATCCTCCCGGCTTGGTACGCGGTTTCCAAATTCCTGCCCTAAATACTTTTACTCCGTTCTTAGCCAATTCCTGAGCAGTATTCAGCACCTGCTCCCTACTCTCTGCACTGCAAGGTCCTGCAATAATAACAGGACGCTCTGCAGATTCCATTCCCGGTAAAACCAATTTATTAATTTCCATATATTTCAAATTTTTATTCCCGACAAATATTATAGACCGTTGTTTATCCTCTCCAGCGCCTGAGCCAACGTCTGCTCATTAGCACAAAGGGAAATTCTGATATAATTTTCTCCGTTTGACCCAAAAATGAATCCTGGAGTAATGAACACTTTTGCTTTGTAAAGAACATTATCACAAATCTCAACCCCTTTTCCTGCAACTTTTCCCCACAAAAACATTCCAACCTGCCCCGGGGCCACTGTTGCCCCCACTCTCTCAAGAATTTGCTGAGCAAGCTCCCTGCGCGCAGAATACACTTTGTTCATCTGCTGATACCACTCTTTTGGAGCATTGAGAGCCTGTACTGCCGCCATCTGCATTGGGCGGAACATTCCGGAGTCCATATTGCTCTTAACCCTGAGAATCCACTCAACAAACTGTTTGTTTGATGCCAGCATTCCAATTCTCCATCCCGGCATATTGTGGCTCTTGCTCATGGAATTGAGTTCTATACATATATCTTTAGCTCCCTCAACCTCCAGTATGCTCAACGGAGTATCGTTAAGAATAAAGCTGTAAGGATTGTCATGACAAATTATAATGTTGTACTTCTTGCCAAAAGCCACCAGCTTTTCAAATAGATCTATTGACCCGTTTGCTCCTGTTGGCATATTGGGATAATTGCACCACATAAGCTTTACACTGTCCAAATCAATCTCACCTCTCTTATGCTGCTGCTCAAGTTGCTCCAGATCCGGCTGCCAATTCTGCTCCTGTTTAAGATTATAACTGATGACTCTGGCCCCCACCAGTTTTGATACGGATGAATATGTAGGGTAACCCGGATTTGGAACCAGAACTGCATCTCCTTCATTGATAAATGCCATAGAAATATGCATAATCCCCTCCTTGCTGCCTATAAGCGGCAGTACCTCATTTACAGGATTGAGGTCTACATTATACCACCTTTTGTACCACTGTGCAAAAGCCTCCCTCAGCTGTGGTATACCTACATATGGCTGATAGCCGTGTACTTTTGGATTTGCCGCCTCAGCAGCAAGAGTATCTGTCACCTCTTTTGCCGGGGGAAGATCCGGACTGCCAATACCAAGGTTTATCACATCTGCCCCCTGGGCATTCATCTGAGCTATCTCTTTAAGCTTTACAGAAAAATAATATTCCTGCACATTGCCTATCCTGTTTGCCGGTTGTATCTCTTTCATAACTTCTTTTACTTGACAGATTGTTCTCCTTCCATATATTCTCCAAGAATATCAAAATCTTTTGTAAGGGGCAGTATTGCATCTATCGCCTGCCTGTAGCGCTTGTAGTCAGTAAAGAGCAGGTTCACATAAAACTGGTATCTCCACTCCTCCCCCACTATAGGCATTGACTGTATCATTGAAAGGTTCATATCATAGAACGAAAGTACTGCCAACACCTTTGAAAGGCTTCCGCTGGTATGTGGAAGGGTAAATACCATAGAACTTTTGTTTATGTTCTCATGCTCAACACACAACTCAGCCAACACATCCTTTGCCACATCCTTGTTTGCAAGGATAAGGAACCTTGTAAAATTTCTTTTGTTGGTCTCAATTCCGTCTGCAAGTACATTCATTCCGTACAACTCCGCCGCTCCTGCAGGGCAGATTGCCGCATGGTCCCTCAGATTGTTCTCCTTTATCCATTTTGCACTTCCGGCAGTATCCTCCTTCTCCACAAGCTTTACATTTGGCAGCTTGCTCAAGAACTCCTCGCACTGCATAAATGCCATCGGATGGGTATTTATCTCCTTTATCTCCTTAAGTTCCACGCCTGGCATGGCCACCAATGCGTGTGTAATGCGGAGCTTGTACTCCCCCACAATTACCAGATTATTCTCTTTAAGTATCTTATAATTCTGCAACAGGCTCCCTGCAATAGTATTCTCTATTGCCATAATGCCCAACTTTGACGGATCCTTTACCACATGCTCTGCCAGCTCTTTAAAAGTATCACAATCTATAGTCTCAATTGTGTCATTCTTAAAGAATGCCTTTGCGGCAATGTAGTGGTTGCATCCACCTATTCCCTGTATTGCTACTTTCCTTTTCATTTTCAACAAAAAACTCCCGCCCAAAAAGGCAGGAGTCCAATAATCTATTATCAATTAATTACATACAAGCTCCCACCTTTACCTTGTTGCATGGATAAAAGTAAAAAAAGAAGAAATATGTAAATCGTTGCTGTCTCATATCTGGGAACAAATTTATGTATTTTGTTTTAAGTTCCAAAGGATTTAAGAAGTTTTTTAATCCTGATAATAATTTATAAATTTGCTAATTGAACAAACAAAATGTAAATGACCAGCAAAATATATATAAATAAGAGTATCAATGATTTAGAAAAACTACTATTAGCAAGAAAGGGCGTTTTTGTAATAATTGATAACAATTTACAACATCTGATAGATTTTTTTAAAGATTTTCCAGTAATTTGCTTAGAATTTTCAGAGCAGAGAAAAACTCTTGCCACAGTGGAGGAGATTTCAGAAAAACTTCTGGAGATGGGTGCAGACAGGGATGCCTTCATTTTGGGTGTTGGAGGAGGGATAACTACAGATCTTACAGGCTTTGCAGCATCCATTTACAAAAGAGGGGTACAATTTGCCTTTGTTCCAACCACCCTGCTTTCTCAGGTAGATGCATCAATTGGCGGCAAGAACGGTGTAAACTTCCACGCATATAAAAATATTCTGGGCACCATAAACCAGCCGCAGTGGGTATATATTTGCCCGCAACTGCTGGCTACTCTTCCTCCTGACGAGTTCAAGGCCGGCATTGCAGAGATCCTTAAGACATTTATCCTTTTTGATAAAGAATATTACCATAAGGCAGTAGAGTATTTTGCAAAGGTGGCAGAAGAGGTTGCAACAAGAGCAGCTGCAGACAGCGCAGATTGCAGTACTTCAAAAGGTCATGCTGTGGAATTTGCCACCTACGGTGCCGTTGCAGTTGCTGAGGATATAGAGCTCCTGACAGAAATCATAGGGAAGTGTGCAAAATATAAAAGCGCCGTTGTAGAGAGGGATGAGTTTGAGCATGGAGAAAGGAGATTACTTAATTTGGGACATACATTTGCCCATTCAATTGAGAAACTTACAGAGGGAAAGATCTCTCATGGCTATGCCGTAAGCATGGGAATGGTAATTGCAGCAAGGATTGCATGCAAAATGGGGGTTGCCCCAACAGAGTTTTCACAGATGCTTGCAGATGATTTTGCCAGAGTAGGACTTCCTGCTTATCTGTCAGACTTACCGCTTACAGCGCACCTCAAGATTTCAGACCTTGCGGAAGCTGTAAAGAAAGACAAGAAAGTTACAGGGGAGAGCATTCATTTTATCCTTCCCAAAGGGCTTGAGAATGTAGAGGATGTTACAGTTCCCCTAAACATTATAAATGATATTGCCAATGATTTGTGTTAGCGTACAGGAGAAGGATTTCAACAAATGCAAGAAGATTATATCCGGTTGCAGTATGGTTGAGCTCAGGGGCGATTTGTGCAACTTTACCACTCCGCAGATAGAAGAGCTGGTACAGATGCACTCAAATATGCTTTACACACACAGAATATTCAACAGCTCCCCATCAAAAGCAATGGAGCAGGTTACCGCTGCCATAAAAAGGGGGGTAAAATATGTTGACATTGAGATTGAAGCACCGGTAGATTACCTGGAATATGTAAAATCATATGCAAGGGTTAATGGCTGCACCCTAATTATCTCTTACCATAATTTTGAAGGGACACAGTCATTGCAGGAGCTGCAGACAATATATGATATCTGCCGCAGGAAAGGGGCAGATATTGTAAAGATTGTTACTACAGCCCACACTTTTTCAGATGCCACAAGGGTAATGGAGCTTTACAAATACTCAAAGACAGATAAAGAGCTTGTAGAGAGCAACTATATGGAGAGAGGTGAAGAGAGCGGATCGCTCAGCAACAGCTTTGGAGAGGCACAAGCCCGCCTTGTTGCCTTCTGTATGGGAGATGCTGGTAAATTTACCCGTCACCTTTGCCTTGCACTTGGATCTCCATACACATATGCAGCTTTAGATAGCACAAGCGCCACAGCTCCCGGACAATATACCAAAGCCCAAATGGAGAATCTTCTGGGCAAGGAAAACTATCCTTTCAGAACCCTAAAGCTGCAGGAGAGCATCTTCGCCGACAATTTCCAAAGTAAGGACACAGCAGAGACATACACCACCTGTTACAAGGCCGGCACAGCAACAGCACATGCAAATGAAGGTCCGGCAGTGCAGATTCCGTGCTCAAAGAGCATTGCCCAGAGGGCCATATTGGCTGCAGCATTTGCAAATGGGACCTCAGTGATGGAGAATTTTGAGCCTTGCAACGACACTATGGGAGCCCTTGAGGTTATTAAAGCCCTTGGTGCCAAAGTTGCCATTAACGGTTCAACCCTTAAGATAGAGAGCAGCGGAGCGGAATCCCTAAAAGGAATGTCATCTGTTTTTACCGGAGAGAGCGGTTTGCTTACTCGCCTGCTCATTCCGTTTGCAGCATATATTTCTGCCATATCCGGTGGCGGTGAGATTGAGATTACCGGACACGGAAGCATTCTCAAACGCAATTTGGGAGAGTCTGCAAGTGCCCTGCAAGCCGCTGGAGCAACTTGCAGGAGCAATGGCGGGTATTTGCCATTTAATGTAAGCTGCAAAGATGGAATATCCAAACACATAACCTTTTCCGGCAAAGAAAGCTCACAGATTGTATCCGGGTTCCTTATGATGCTTCCTCTTTTGGAGTATGACACCACACTTACAGTTGTGGAACCTGCTAGTCTGCCATATATAGAACTTACCCTAAGGACTCTTTCCAATTTTGGAATAGAGATTGGACAGAAAAAAAATCTCCCTTCTAATATAACCTATCACATTAAGGGAGGACAGAAATATACCCCTGCCAATATTTATATGGATTCCGACTGGAGTTCTGCTGCCAACTTTGCTGTTGCCGGCGCCCTTCTTGGAGGAGTTACACTGGAGAATATGCCTGTTGGATCTTCCCAGGCAGATGAGAATATTCTTAATCTGTTGCAGATGTATGGATACAGCATAAAGAAAGAGTTGTCGGGAAGCTTATATAATATAAAAATTGGAGGCAGGGAGACTTGCTGCCCCCAAGAAATGGAGGCATCTCTTAAAGATTGCCCTGACCTGTTTCCAATTGCGGCCCTGCTGGCATGCTTCCAGCCATGCAGAACCACTTTTACAGGGGTTGACAGACTGGCTCAGAAAGAGAGCAACAGAGCCATTACCGTTTACAGCGAACTCTCAAAACTTGGGTTTGACATAAACATTGACGGAGATAAGATGTATATTTGCGGAAACAGGAAGAACTGCAGTTCAGAGATGGTTCTTTGCTGCGGTCATAATGACCATAGAATTGCAATGGCAGTTTACATTGCTTCTTTGATGGACCAGAGAGAAATATTATTGGACAACATTAAATGTATAGATAAATCTTTCCCTTCTTTTGTGGAGAGGTTAAAAAGATAGATATATGAACAGCTACGGTGGCAAATTTAAGATATCCATATTTGGAGAATCGCATGGAGACCTTATTGGTGTTGTTATAGACGGTGTTCCTGCTGGAATTCCTCTTTCACAAGGTGATTTTATTGCAGATTTGGACAGGCGCAGAAGTGGTGCCAGAGGCACTACTCCACGCAAGGAGAGTGATTTGCCGCATATTGTGAGCGGCATTTACAACAATGTCACCACCGGAGCCCCCCTTACCGTTGTTTTTGAGAACGAAAATACCATTTCTAAGGATTATTCTCAGTTTAAGGAGATTCCACGCCCTGGCCATGCAGATTTCACTGCAGCCGTTAAGCATAATTCTTTCAATGATATAAGAGGTGGCGGACATTTTTCAGGAAGACTTACCCTTACACTTGTAGCCGCAGGTGTGGTTGCCAAGAAAATGATTGGAGATATTAGTATAAATTCATATATAACTGCAATTGGAGGTTCCAAGGATAAAGAGAAGTGGCAGGAAATTATTGAAGCGGCAATGGCGGAAGGGGATTCTGTTGGCGGTATAGTAGAGTGCGTATGCAACAATGTTCCTGCAGGTTTGGGAGAGCCTTTCTTCAACTCTCTTGAGAGTGAGCTTGCCCATATGGCATTCTCTATTCCAGGCGTAAGGGGTATTGAGTTTGGAGACGGATTCGCTGCCGCTGCAATGAAGGGAAGCGAGCACAATGACTGCTATATCAATTCACAGGGACACACCGCAACAAACGGGGCTGGTGGTATAAACGGAGGAATAAGCAATGGTAACCCCATTGTGTTCAGGATTGCCGTAAAACCTACTTCAAGTATATCAAAGGTTCAGCGAAGCTTTAATTTCAATTCAGCAGAGATGGAAGAATTCTCTGTTAAGGGAAGGCATGATGCCTGTATTGCCTTACGTTGTCCTGTTATTGTAGAGGCCATTGCCGCCGTTGTTCTTGCGCAGCATGTTTAATGATAGCAAAGCCCTAAGGATACCTTAGGGCTTTGTTTTATAGTGATAAATTTACGCCAAAAGCAAAATTGCGTCCCTGGCCCCAATATCCTGTAAAGGTGTCAAGCTTATGGGATGCTCCATCCTTTCCACGCTCAATGTACCACACATCAAATACATTGTTCACATTCAAGAAGAATCTTGCACCTAGTGCTTTGTTTCCTACCATAAAATGTTTCATGTAGTTTATGCCTGCATTCACAAGATGGTAGTTTGGTATTCTATAAGGTTCGGTACGATCATTGGCATCTGTTCTGGTATTAGGTTCAAAGTCGGCCCAATATCTTGCGTTGTAGTTCCATCCAATGTTTATTGTAAGCTCTCCAGATTTTGCATAGCTGATTGTCCCTGATGGATCAACCATAGAGTAACCGCTCAAAGATGCCAATGGAGTAAATGTAAGGTTTGCACCTATCTGGGTCTGAGGAGCATCACCCACAGGAAGGCCATTGCTATATACATCTATTTTTTGAGCTACCTGACCGGTATAGTTATCATAGATGGTAGCACTGACATCATTTTTCCACTCCCATTTGCCTATTGAGGCATAGGCATCTGCCTTTACCCATTTTGCAAAATTATAATAAGCATCAATCTCTACACCATAATGGAATGCATCCAAACCGGTAATCATAAACTTATAAGCCTCCTCTTCCAATGGTTTATATGGGCTGCTCATTATTGATTTGTTTTTCCAATAGCTTGCATATAAGGTTGCTTCAATTCCTCCATTACCAAATACTGTACGGAATCCTCCCTCACCAAGGTAGTTCTGTTCATTTTTTACCCCCTCTGAGATATGATTGTTACCGCTGGCAAAGAATACGCTTGAATATGGTACTCTACTGTAATATGCACCGTTTACATATAGGCTGGTTGCACTATTGGCATTGGACTTGCCTGCACCAACTCTATAAAGTACTCCTCCTTTAACTGCGCCTCCAATTCCGGTAGCCCAATCACTGTATATATCTTTTACATAGTTGTATTTGTCCCATCTTTGGGTTGATGAACCGTTAAGTGATGCACCCAACTCTGCATTCACAGATTTGCTCTTATATTGCAAAGAGGTATATACCGTTCCAAAATGGGTATTTTTGCCATTTTGGGTTCTGATATAGTCTCCAACTTTCTTTATTGAGTTTCTTCCGGCCTGACCTGCCAAAGACTTGCTGGCATAATCCTCATACCAGTATTCTCCTCCCAACAGGTCTGTTATCTGCTCATATTCCCATGTAAAATAACCCTGATAGTGCATACCCGCTCCTAGTGTAAACTTATCTGAAAGTTCTATGTCAAATGCACTTTTTGCTCCAATTTGAGTATGACCCGCCACATAATCGCTCAAGGCATTCTGGGCAGATTTCTCTTGCTCTGTCTTACCGCTGAGATATGCAGCCCTATTCTCTGCCACTACTCCGTCCCAATCTACATGGCCATCTTTCTGATGTGCAGCAATACTGCGTCCTTTAGTTTCTGTCCAGTATCCGCCACCATGTGCTATTGCTGTATAAATTGCATTATTAAGGGTAATTTTCCTACCATTACTTCCAGTTGTATTGTAGTAATGATTAAGGGTAAAATATGGTTTGTGATAGTTATTCCTGCTTATACTGCGGGCCTCTTTGGTTCCGTCGGGAAGAGTAATGTATCCCCAGTTTTTGCTGTATTCCCTGCCATATTTCTGCACCTCATCATATTTAAGACGGGAAGATCTCTGGCTGTGCTGCTCTGGAGAACCCATTACCGTAAAAAGAAGGGAGTGTTTTTTGCCCAGTTTCTTGGTTACAGAAGCAAGATATGACCATGCATTTACATCTGTACACTCTACCCAGCTGCTGCCCCATACTTTTGATACCATCATTGATACACCCCATCCGTTTGCAAGCTGGCCACTGTTATAGTTGATGAACGCCTTTGATGTTCCGCCTCCTGCATAATTGTAGCCTACACCGTATGAAGGTCTTACACCCGGGCTCTTTGTTACAATATTTATACTGCCTCCTACAGAGTTGTCGCTAAGCATGCTTCCGCCAACGCCTTTCTGTACCTGAATGGTTGCAGTTGCATCTGTAAGTCCCAACCAGTTGTTCCAATACATGCTGCCACTGGTGAGTCCTGAGATTGGAATACCGTTCAGCAATACTGAAATGTTCTCCTGCTTGAAACCCCTTATATTAATTTTTGCATCTCCATAGCTGCCTGTCTCTGCAGTTGCATAAATACCTGGAATATCTTTCAAAAGCTCTGGATATGTCTTTCCTGCAGCCTGTACGGCAATGGTTTTCTCATCAATGTCCACAAGCCTCAATGGGGAAGTGTTTTTCCTCTTTACTCCCGACGAAACTATAATTTCCTTAATAAGTATGGAACTGTCGGGAAGCTGTTTAAGATTCTCTTCTGTTGGATTTGCTGCAGTATATGCAGTCTTTTCTGGATTTGTTGCATGTGCTGCAGTAGTGGCAACACAAAATAAAAGCGCCGCAGCGCATAGCTGAGTGTAAAATTTTTTGAACATGACTTTTTAAAATTTTCTTCCATCCAGACTTTAACTGTTGGTACCGTAGTTTCAACGGTTCCACCTGAGGTTTTGCCTCAGGGTCGCGGACTTTACCGCCAGTGGGGACTTTCACCCCGCCCCGGAAATTTTAACGTAATGCGAATATAAGGAATTTTCTGGCAAGATGGTAAGAAAATTCCTTATGAAATATAAAAAGGGAATAAAAAACACCCTTGA
>JAZTYE010000138.1:0-6463 GCA_045636765.1 Candidatus Egerieisoma sp. | reverse complement strand
TGAAGTCATTTCCAAGGCTACTGATTACGGTGGGGCCAACTGGAGTGTGTATGGAATTGACGAGCACGGGTTCAGCAACAATGTGAATGCCTCATCTGTGGGGAACAGGATTATAATTACAGGTTACAGTTATGACCAGGTGTACGGATATTGCCTTAGTTTGGCGGAGTCACTGGAGCAGAACCGCAGGGTAAGGGATGTGCAGATACTTACCAGTACCAGCTGGGGGGCACGCAAGCAGAGCGAGTATTTTATAGATTACAACAAAAAGGCTATGGCGCTTTATGATGTTTCTGCTGCGGATACCTATTCGGCCCTGCAGGAGCAGCTGTATGCCCAGGATGCCGGCACTTATTATAAAGACAGTGTCCGTACAAATATTGCCGTACAGAGCCGCGGCAAGGAGAGTTTTGATGTGTGGAACCTTTTGAACGAGTATGTTCAGGTAGGAGGTAAGGATATAAAGTTCTCCCAGTTGGGTTCCGTGAGCAAAAGGGATTCCGGTATGGAAATTTACAAGAAGGACCAGGAGTACCGGATGGTGGTTGCCTTCGGGTATCTTGGGCAGATAAAGCAGGCTGACAGGCTCATTGAGCGCGAGATTGAGAGGATGAATACCTCTGTGCTGCCGGTAGGCTTCAAGGCCAATAAAGACAGCTGGAGCTACGGGGCGTTTGATGATCCGAACAATATCTGGATGCTGTTGCTGGTTATTGCCATCATCTACTTCATGTGCTCTGTGTTGTTTGAATCTTTGATGCTTCCGCTTGTAATCATAAGTCTTATCCCTATCTCCTTCATTGGAGTGTTCCTGGCATTCGGCATCAGTGGCTGGAGCTTCGACCAGGGCGGCTACGCCTCCCTCATTATGCTCAGCGGCCTTGTGGTAAATGCCGGAATCTACATTCTGCATCAGTACAGGGGGATGCGTGCCGGGAGTAATGCTGTCGGGAAGAAAAGCCCGCTGCAGATATACATACGGGCTTTCAACAACAAGATAATTCCTATCTCCCTCACTGTGGTTTCTACTGTACTGGGGCTCATCCCGTTCCTTATGGACGGCCCCAACGAAGTCTTCTGGTTTGCCTTTGCTGTTGGCACAATGAGCGGCCTGCTCTTCTCATTGTTGGCACTTGTGTTTGTAATGCCGTCAATAGTAAAGTTTAAATAGAAGGTATGTATGAGTTTGTAGATACTAAAATAGTATAGTAAATATAGAAATATGAGGAAATTTGCAATTCGCATAAAGATTATTCTTTTCAAGAATTTTCTTTTATGCCACAAATATATCCATATGTAGGCACTATTTGGCACCAAACTAACTGGCCCATACAACTTCGGTCCCGAAAATGCCTCATTTTGGCACCAAACCAAACAGCTTACACAACTTTGGTGCGGGAAATAGTTCTTTTTGGCACCAAACTGAGGGGCTGTGCAGGGAATCCACAATTAATTTTCAAATGTATTCTGCATGAAGATTCTTGGGAGGTTGCAGCCAATGTAGTTTCCAATGATGGCCCAGAACCAGGCACCAAGGATCCAACATCCCCATTGGCCCTGAATGGCAGCAAGGGCGTAGTAGAATGCATCTGCAACGCAGTGGGGCAGACCGCAAAGGATGAATACCGGTACACCGAACAAAAGTGGCAGGTAGTGTCCCTTCCTTGCACCGTATACAGCAAGGGTCATAATCATTCCTGTTCCGGCAGAAGTTATAAGGAGAGAGTGCCATGATGCAGCCTGTCGGGAAGAAAGAATGCCGCCAAGGTTGGCCATTACAGCGTCTGATGATACATATTGTGCTATGTAGGCTGCTATAAGGCATCCAACGGCGTTCCCAAGGAGCATTATTATTAGGCGTAGTATTTGTTTTGGCGGGAGGTATCCTGCCTTGCCTGTGAAGAGTTGGGCTGCGCACATTACCACAGAAAGAAGCCCGAATGCAAAGAGTACAGCTCCGGGAATACCGCCAACTCTAAGATATACAAGTCCTCCTGTGCCTATCAGGAGTCCGGCAAAAATTGACATTGAGATGAAGTGTACGTGGGTATTGTTGTTTTTCATGGTCAAGTTGGTTGTTTCATTATGCTAACTTAATAAATTTCTTATTATTTTTACAACCATTAATTGAATTAATCCAATATTTTGAAACTATGAAAAAGATAGCATTATTTATTCTTGCAGTTTGTGCTTTTGGACAATCTGCTCTTGTAGCCCAGAATGTGCTTTCTGATGAGATTGCTTACAGAATTAAAAATGAGGGCTTTTCAAATTCCAAAGTAGAAGAGTTGGCTCAGTTTATGACAGATGATATGGGACCACGTTTGGCTGCTTCACAACTTAAGGTTAGAGCTGAATCTATGGCAGTAGAAAAACTTAAGGAAATGGGATTTTCAAATGTGAAAACAGAGTTTGCATATAATTTTGCTAAAGGTGGTTGGGACAATGTAAAGAACTATGTTGCAATGACAGCCCCTTATTACTGCAGTTTTGCATCAAATCCAAAAGCATGGAGCGGAAGTACAAACGGCCTTGTTAAAGGTGAGTGTGTACTTTTTGATGTGCAGACCAAAGAGGATTTGGAGAAATATAGAGGCAAGCTTGCTGGTAAAGTTGTTATCATGCCATCTACTCAGACATACGAGATTAAGTTTACTCCATTGGCAAGCAGATATACAGATGAGCAACTGGAGCAGATGGCAATGGATGGCAGACCCAATAAAATGAGAAGAAGAACACCTGCAGGCAATTGGGCTGCACAGCGTGAGTTGCAGAATGCAATGAACGAACTTCTAAAAAGTGAGAATGTACTTGCTATAATAAGCGGAGGAGGTTCTTTTAATGTCCCTTCTTCTAGAGGTGTAAATTATAAATCAGGTGATGCAGAGCCTGTTGCGGAGGTTGTGCTTCCTTTGGAGGACCATGGCCGTATGGCACGTATGTTGGCTAAAGGACAGAAAGTTGAGATGGAGTTGGATATAAAGAACCAGTTTACTGATAACTGCAAAATAAATAATGTGGTTGCAGAGATTCCTGGTACTGATCCTAAACTTAAGGATGAGGTTATCCTTTTGGGCGCTCACTTTGATTCATGGCATGGTGGTACAGGCGGAGCTGACAATGCATCGGGATGTATTGTTATGATGGAAGCTCTACGTATAATCAAGTCTTTGGGTATTCAGCCTAAACGTACAATCAGAGTTGCCCTTTGGGGTGGTGAGGAGCAAGGTCTTTATGGCTCAAGAGGTTATGCGGAGCAGTATCTTTATGATGCAAAGAAAGGCAAGAAACTTCCTGGTTATGACAAGTTTGCATTGTATCTGAATATGGATAACGGTTCCGGCCGTTTCCGCGGTATCTACTTGGAGGAGAATGATATGGCTGTTCCTTTCTTCAAGAAATGGATGGGTCCTATGGAGTCTCTTGGCTTTACAACCCTTACACTAAGAAAGACCAGCGGTACAGACCACCTTTCATTTACCCGTTACGGTTTGCCTGCTTATCAGTTCATTCAGGATGAGCTTGAGTATGACCGCACATACCATACTGTAATGGACACTTACGAGAGATTGTCTTTGGAAGACCTTAAGGTTGACGCAGTTATGGTTGCATGGTTTGCTCTAAATGCAGCAATGGATATAGACCGTATACCTGTACTTCCAGGTTATCCTGAGAAAGTTAAGGCACAGCAGATGCGCAGATAGGTTGTACCAAAAAAGGTATAAGAGTATAGAGAAGGTGACCATTTTTGGTCACCTTTTTAGTTGTAAACAATAAAGAATAGCAATATCTTTGCGAGTCTTTATTTTGAGGTATGTTTAAAGTGATGTTTGTAGCGGCCATATTGGCCGGATTTGTCTCTGTAGACAGAGATTTTAAATATAAATGTGATTATAAGGCTAACCATGACACACTTTTGGTTATGCTTGGGAATACAACAGATGCCAATGACAAGGCAGAAGTTTACTGGCGTTTGTCAAGAGCTTCCCTTATGATGGGTGCTGCAGAGCAGACCAAAGCGGGCAAAAGGGCCCATTTTGGCAAAGGTATGGAGTATGCGGAGCTTGGTCTGAAACTTAACCCCAACAGCAAGGAGTGCTATATGTGGCATTGTGCAAATGTGGGAAGGGAGTGCCAGACCCGTTCCCTTATGGAGCAGGCAAAGGCTGTCCCTGCTATGACAAAGGACCTTACAGCAATGTTGGACAAGCTTGGCCACACAGATTACTCAGAGGCATGGCAGGCCCTTTCAGAGCTGTATTACAACCACCCGCTCAAATCAAATGAGGCTGCAATCAATTTTGCAAGAAAGGCTGCAACCTGTATTCCCGACAATGAGTTGAGAATTTCCACATACATACACTTTGCAGAGCTCATTTACAAGAGGAACTGGAGTGCGTCAAAAAGGGCAGATGCCGCTGAAGACAATGCAGACGGGTTCAATAAAGCAGTAAAATCAAATATAGAGAAATACTCATATTTTGACGGTGCTAAGGCATCTATGCCATGGTGCAGCAACCCTTTTACAACAATGTCAGACAGGGAGGAGGCAAGAGCAGTTCTTGTATACGCAAAAAAATTGTTCATTGAATGCGCACAGCCAACCCCAATTGACAAGGAGGATTATGCAGCTTTGCTTGAGGCTGAGAAAAGAATGAAAAACTAAAGAGGAAATGGCACAGACAAGATACCAATTCAACTATTCGCAGGACATTGTTAATCTGCAGACCAAATATTCCCTTTTCAAAAGGGTGTCGAACATCATATTTTCTGTAACTTTTGAGAACGGATTCAAGGACGGTCTCATGACTAAGGCAATTGAACTTCTTGTAGAGAGAAACGATTGCCTCAGACTTGTATGTGAGAAGAGAAAGGGAGGCAATGTACAGTACTTCAGAGATGAGTACAAGATAAAGGAGATTCCTTCTGTAACATTCTCAACCTACGGCCAGATTGACAAGTTCATTAGAAAGTTCCGCAAAGGCGCCATAAATGTATTTAAAGGGGAGACTTTCAAACCTGTACTTGCTACCGGTCCGAGCGGTGAGAGAACTGTATACATAAAGATAAGCCACTTTGTAGCTGATACTTACGGTATAGGTGTCCTTGTAAATGATCTTCAGCAGATTTACAAATGCCTTGAGAAAGGTGAAGCTTTGCCTCCGGCACCGGCTCAGTTTGAGGAGATTCTCAAGAAGGATTCACAATATAGGGCCAATGATGATGCATTGGAAAAGGACAAGGCGTTCTTTAAGGATTACTATGAGGTGCAGCATCCGCAAATGCCTATGTATTGCGGAATCCACGGCAATGAGAGTGACCGTTGGTTCAAGTTTAAGAAAAAAGGTACCCGTGCACTCCCTTACCTGTTTGTGAAATGTGATACCAGAGGTTACAGGTTTGTAATTCCTTCAACCATTACTGAAAGGGTAGAGGAGTTGTGTGCAAAGCATCAGCTTTCCATGAACACCTTCTTTTTCTATACTTGTGCCATTGCGTGTTCATTGAGAAATGACAAATACCCTTATCAGATTCCTTTGGAGCTTATGAACTGCAGGGGTACTGTTGCTGACCGTAAGGCGGCCGGTACTAAAGTGCAGAGCCTTGGTGTCTATACAAATGTAGATTATACAAAATCCTTCATTGATAATGCCATGGCACTGTATAATGAGCAGGCAGAACTTTACAGGCATACAAAACTGTCTTACCTTGAGGTTGAAGCAATTCAGCACAAGCTTTGGGGACACCCAATGACAACACAGCTTACAAACTTCTGTTTCTCATTCATACCTGTCTCATTTCCTAAAGGAATAAATTTCTCGCTTCATTCAAACGGAAAAGGTGCGCTTGCAACATATATGGCCCTTATGCTGAACATAGACACAAAAGAGGTTTATGCAATGTATGACGTGCAGACCAAGATGTGCAGCACTGAACAGATGATGGAATTCCAGAATACATATATTAAAGTAATTGAGGCTGTCCTTAAGTTCCCTGAGAGCCCACTTAACGAACTGTTTTAATTATTATGAAATATCAATCAGAAAGAGAGATGCTTGCAAAGACTGTCCTTAAGGACGGTGACTGCACAAGCATAAGGGATATGCTCAACAGGATTAAGAAATATTTTCCTGCCAACAATATCCTTGCAGAGTTGGATGACAATAATGAAATTGTTTACTATTCTGTAAATGATGTATATGAAGAGGTTATGAATCTTGGTGACGGACTTGTTGATGCAGGTTTTTCCGGAGCCCATATTGCAATTGTTTCTGACAACTGTTACAGATATGTAATTGCAGATATGACAATCTCAAGTGGAGTAGGTGTAGTTACCCCAATTGATGTGAATGCACCGGATTCCCTTTTGGAGATGCTCCTTGCAAAATGTGATGCTACAGCAGTGTTGTGCTCAAGTGAGCAGTTGCCGCGTCTGCAGAAAATTGCCCAAGGGTCTGCATTG
>JAZTYE010000137.1:0-20029 GCA_045636765.1 Candidatus Egerieisoma sp. | reverse complement strand
TAGGTCTTAAAATTTTCGGAGGAGAGAATTGCAAGGCAGGCAACATCATTGTTCGCCAGAGAGGTACAGTACACAACCCAGGTTTGAACGTTGCAATGGGTAAAGACCACACTCTTTACGCTCTAATTGACGGAGTTGTAGTTTTCAAAAAGAAAGCAGAGGGTAAGTCTTATGTTTCGGTAATGCCTTATCAGAACTAAGGATTGCCCTGACAGACGCAATAGAAAGGCATCCTGTACAAGGGTGCCTTTTCTAATTTTCTTAAGTTGGTAAATATATAAAATACAATATGTTAACTCTAAAACTTTTAAGAGAGCAGCCAGAGTTTGTAATTGAGAGACTGGCTGTAAAGAATTTTGATGCAGCAGAGATAGTTGCAAAAATTCTTGATGCAGATGCTAACAGAAGGGCAACCCAGACAAAAATGGATGGTGTACTTGCTGAGCAGAATGCCAAGGCAAAGGAGATAGGCATGCTAATGAAGCAGGGTAAAAAAGAGGAGGCAGAGGAAGTTAAGAAGCTTGTTGCATCTCTTAAGGAGCAGTCTAAGGAGTTGGAGGTGAAATTGGAGGAGTACAACAAGGAGATGACAGATTATCTTGTTATGCTTCCAAATATCCCTTGCGCAGAGGTTCCAGCTGGAAAAACTGCAGAGGATAATGTGATTGTAAAGGAGGGCGGCAAAAAGACCGAGCTTCCTGCAAATGCAAAACCTCACTGGGAGCTTGCAAAATCTTTGGATATCATAGATTTTGATTTGGGTGTAAAACTTACAGGCGCAGGTTTCCCTGTATACAAAGGCAAAGGTGCAAGAATTCAGAGGGCCCTTATAGCATTTTTCCTTGATATGAATGCTAAGGCAGGTTATACAGAGGTTCAGCCACCATTGGTTGTAAATGAAGCTTCTGCTTATGCAACAGGTCAGCTTCCCGACAAAGAGGGACAGATGTACCACATTGGCCTTGACAACTTCTATATGATTCCTACCGCAGAGGTTCCTGTAACCAACATTTACAGGGATTGCATTGTAAATAAGGCAGATTTCCCCATTAAGATGACAGCTTACACACAATGTTTCCGTAGAGAGGCGGGTTCTTACGGCAAGGATGTAAGGGGTCTTAACCGTCTTCACCAGTTTGACAAAGTGGAGATTGTACAGCTTTCATTGCCAGAGAACTCATACGAGGCTTTGGACGGTATGGTAAAACATGTTGAGAGCATTATTCAGGCTCTTGAGCTTCCATACAGAATTGTAAGACTTTGCGGTGGTGACATGAGCTTTACATCTGCTCTTACTTACGATTTTGAGGTTTATTCAGAGGCACAGCAGCGCTGGTTGGAGGTGAGTTCAGTTTCCAACTTTGAGTCTTTCCAGGCTAATCGCCTAAAATTGAGATATAAGGATGACCAGGGCAAAACCCAGTTGGCACATACCCTTAACGGCAGCTCGTTGGCATTACCTAGAATCCTTGCAGCACTTTTGGAAAACAATCAGGATGAGCAGGGCAGAATCCATATTCCAGTGGCATTGAGGGAGTATACCGGCTTTGAGTGGATAGACTAACCCAATGGTGCAGAAAAAAAATATAGATAAAATAATACTTGGAATAGACCCCGGGACCCGTATTTTGGGTTTTGGGGTTGTCCATGTCTCAGGAAAGGATGTAAATTATGTAGATATGGGGATTGTGAACCTCAAAAAAGTTACAGACCATTTCCTTACCTTAAAAACAATTCTTGAGGAGGTAACAGCCCTTATAGATAAATATAATCCCGACGAATTGGCAATTGAGGCCCCATTTTATGGGAAAAATGCCCAAGTGATGCTTAAGTTGGGAAGAGCACAGGGGGCAGCGATGGCAGCTGCACTCCGTAGGGGGATGCCAATTTTTGAATATGCTCCCAGAAGTATAAAACTTGCAGTTACAGGCAAAGGGGCTGCATCAAAGGAACAGGTTTCCATAATGGCACAGAGCCTTCTTGGGGTAAATTTTCCTCAGGAGTACCTGGATGCTACTGATGCTCTGGCAATTGCATTATGCCATTATTATCACACAAGTAGTCCTGTTTTTGCTGTGGGTGGTAGCAAGAAATACAATGGAAAAAAATCGTCGGGAAGCTGGGAGCAGTTCGTTGCTTCAAACCCGGAAAGATTGAAGAAAAAAATTTAGGTGCAGATTTAACTTTTGCTGTTTGCAGAAGTCAAATATCCAGCTAAAACTTAAAGATAGAATTTTGAGATGTATAAAAAATTATTGATGTTAGCAGTGGCCCTAGTGGGCTTTTGTGCGTTAGGAAATGTTGCGTATGCGGATACAGACCCGCAGGTTGGAACTAAGGCTAAAGGTACATATTTTAAGGCGGTTGTTTTGGATAGCCTTACCAATGAGCCTATTGAGTTTGCCACACTACATGCAAAGTATATTGGAGACAAGCAGCCAAGGAAATATGCACTTACAGATGAAAAGGGTGTTGTAATTCTTCAGGGATTGCCTGTAGGTAGGGCAACCATTACATTTGAGTATATGGGTTACAGATCCAAGAAATTTACATTTGACATTAAGAAAGGTGCCAATGATTACGGAAAGCTTCTTGTAAGTGAGGACCATCAGATGCTTGATGCTGTAGTGGTTTCCGGAACTGCAAACCAGATGCTGATAAAGAAGGATACCATAGAGTATAATGCCTCTTCTTACAAGATAACAGATACAGATATGCTTGAGGAGCTTATTAAAAAGCTACCTGGCGTAGAGGTTGATGAGAACGGCAATATTACAGCAAATGGAAAAACCATCAATAAAGTTATGATTGACGGTAAGGAGTTCTTTTTGGATGACCCTAACCTTGCTACCAAAAATATTCCTGCTAAGATAGTGGAGAAAATTAGGGTTGTTGAGAGAAAATCTGAGCAGGCCCAGTTCACCGGTATTGATGATGGTGATGAGGAGACAGTGCTGGATTTGGGTATTAAGGCTGGTATGATGAGAGGCTGGTTCGGTAATATTGGAGCCGGTGGCGGAGCACCTATAAGTGCAGAGGGTGACGGTAAATTTGAGGGTGCAGCAATGATTGGCCGATTTACTGACAAGTCTCAAATAAGTATCATAGCTAACGGAAACAATACCAATAACCGTGGTTTTTCTGATGTTACCGGCAATATGATGGGCGGTATGCGCGGAGGCGGAGGATGGATGGGTAGAGGTGTCACCACATCTTGGATGGGTGGTATCAATGCCAACAGAAATCTTAAGCAGGACGATTCAGATATTCAGGGTAACCTTATGTACAGCGGAAGCGACCGTCTTATAAAGGAGACCAAGGACCGTACAACCATGCTTGCTCCTAACAAGAATATGTACAACCACGAGAGCGGTTATGACAAGACATACTCTGACGGTATCCGTTTTGGCGGTGAGTGGGATATGAAAATCAATGACAATGTTTCATTCCTTTTGAGACCTAATATCAACATAGGTAGAGGTGAGTATGAGTCATTCAATGAGTTCAATACCCGTACAAATGCTGATTCTACCAACAGGGGTGTGAGCCGTGATTGGGGTGAGAACCATAATGAGAGAGTTGGAACAACAATGTTGTGGAGATTCAAGTTCAATAAACCTGGACGTACAATGTCGTTGAATACCAGCTACAATTATTCTAATAATGAGTCTGACGGATTCAATAAATCTGAGACCCACTATTTTAGGAATAATGTAATTGATTCTACTGCAATTGTAGATCAGAACGTATTGCGCAAGGAGAGAAGCAACAGTGTTAATGCAAGACTTTCTTACATTGAGCCGTTAGGAAAGAACTTCTTTGTGGAGGCAACATACAGATACAATTACAGGAAGACCACTTCTGATAAAGATACTTATAGCAAAGCAAACGACGGCAGCTATTCTGTTCTTGATCCTACCTATTCTGCAAATTATGAGAATATTTTCATAACCCAGCAGGCGGAAATCAACTTTATGAAGCAGGAGGAGAAGTACAACATTACCATTGGCGGTTCAATGCAGCCAAGTACAACCCAGAGTATAGGACAGGGTAGAGATACTTCATATTCGGTTATCAATTTCTCTCCTGCAGCAAGAATTGACTACCGTTTCTCAGATGATAAATTCTTGAGAATAAGATATCGTGGAAGAACATCCCAGCCAAGTATCAACCAGTTGATGCCTGTGAATGACAACTCGGATCCGTTAAAAATAACTGTAGGTAACGAGAATCTTAAACCAGAGTTTACCCACAGCTTGTCAACTGAGTACAGGATGAACAACAGGGCAAGATTCAGCTTCTTTACAATTGGTGCTGATTTCTCATATACACAGGATGATATTGTTGCCAAGAAATATTATACTGAGGATGGTGTGATGGTTTCAACTTATGAGAATACCAATAAGGCTGTCTATTCTGCAAATGGTAGACTCATGTACAATACTCCAATTGGAGACTCTGATTTTTCTGTAAATACATTTACAAATGTCAGATACAATAATGGTATCAGCTATGTAATGGAGAATAAGGATTGGGTTGAGAATACAACTACTAACCTCAATATTTCTGAGATGTTGAGAATTACATATAGAAATGATTGGGCAGAGATTATTGCCGGAGGTAGAGTAAACTACAGAAATGCATGGTATACTGTAAGCTCTATGGAGGATGTCTCTACTTGGACAAACTCTATCAACGGTTCTGTTAACTTTACAATACCTGGTGGCTGGAATCTTACTTCTGACATTATCCATACATTCTATATTGGATTTGATGAGGGTTATGACAAACCTGTAACAGTATGGAATGCTGCTTTGTCAAAAACATTGTTCAAGAATTCTGCAACACTCAAGGTTAAGGTATATGATATTCTTAACCAGTCTAGAAATACTTCTGTTTCAACAACTGAGAACTATATACAGCATGTTACCAACAATACCCTTGGCCAGTATTTCATAGTGTCTCTTACATGGAGATTCGGTAATTTTGGAGAGAGAGGCGGAAGAATGGGAGGCGGCCACATGAGAGGTGGTATGAGAGGTGGAATGAGAGGTCCTGGAATGAGGTAGATGTATATTTGCAGAAAATTATAGATATGCCTAAGATTACAAATGCAAATTCAAAAGGAAAAGGTGGTACAAAGTGGTACTGGAACTGGTTCACAAAGCATGTGTACATGGCGGTAGCTGTGGCAGGTGTTGTTGTGTATGCCCTATTTTCTGTATTGAATGTCATTACCAGACATAATCAGGAACTTGATGTCCCTTCATTTGCCGGAATGAGTATAGAAGAGGCGCAGGTTATAGCAGATGCAAATACCTTCAGACTTGAAATTACAGACTCTGTGCATATTCCAAGAATGACACCTGGTGCCATATACAAACAAAACCCTACAGAGGGAAGCAAGGTAAAAAAGAACAGGAGAATTCTCCTTACCATTAATGCCAAGAGCCCAAAAATGGTAAAAATGCCATCTTTGGTGGGTTATTCTTTAAGGCAGGCCCAATCTGAACTGGCTTCTTCACAACTTAAGGTTGGAAAACTTATATATACTCCGGATCTGGCTACAAACAATGTGCTCAGACAGCTTCATAAAGGCAAGGAGATTGAGCCTGGAGTGGAGCTTCCAGGTGAGAGTGTAATAGACCTTGAGCTTGGACAGAATGAGGCGGATAGCCTTACATTCCTTCCAAATCTTTTGGGCAAGCCGTATTCCATCATTAAAGATTACCTTATAGACAACTCATTGAATCTGGGTAAAGTATATTTTGATTCAACAGTCCTTACATTCCAGGATTCACTTGCGGCATTTGCTTATAGGCAAGAACCTGGACTAATGGGTGCAGATACATCCGTTTTTATGGGAACTTCTGTTAATGTATATTTCAGTTTAGACAAAACATTGATTCCTACAAATGAGCCAGAGGAAGAAGAGAGATAATATTTTTGACAATTTCTCCAATATAGACGAATATTTGGACCAGCAGCAGATGCAGGAGGCAGATATAGATTCTGACGAGTTGGATGGGGAAGGAGAAATTGATTCCATGTTTGAGCATTACAGGTTCCCTGTTGATAAGGGGCAAACAATGCTCAGGGTAGACAAATACCTTACCCAACACATGGAGAAGACATCAAGACACAGGATACAGCTAGCCATTGATGCAGAGTATGTGAGAGTGAACGGCAAAGTTGTAAAGGCCAATTATAAGGTAAAACCAAATGATCTAATTACTATTGTCATGCCTTACCAGAGGCGTGGAATGGAGATAAGACCAGAGAATATTCCGTTGGATATTGCATATGAGGATGATGATTTGCTGGTAGTAAACAAACCTGCGGGGCTTGTTGTACATCCCGGACACGGACATTTCAGTGGTACCCTCATTAATGCACTTGCATTTCACCTGGGAGTTTCACAGGGGCCTGAGGCTACAGATGAGAGGATGGGAATTCTTGTGCACAGGATTGACAAAAATACGTCGGGATTATTGGTGGTGGCAAAGAATGACCAGGCGCAGATGGGGTTGGCTAAGCAATTCTTTGACCATACCATTGAGAGAAAGTATATTGCAATTGTTTGGGGTAATGTAAAGGAGGATGAAGGAACAATTACTGCAAATATTGGAAGGGACCCTAATGACAGGATGAAGTTTAAGGCTTTTGACCCGGATAGCGGTATTGGCAAGCACGCCGTAACTCATTACAAGGTGATTGAGCGTTTTGGATATGTTACTCTTATTGAGTGCAAACTGGAGACTGGCAGGACCCACCAGATCAGGGTACATATGAATTCTATAGGGCATCCGTTGTTCAATGATGACCGTTACGGTGGCGACAGGATCCTTAACGGAACAATCTACAGCAAGTACAAGCAGTTTATAGACAATTGCTTCAAACTTTTGCCAAGACATGCCCTGCATGCCAAGACTTTGGGCTTTACCCACCCTATAAATGGCAAGCATGTTTTTCTGGAGAATGAGATTCCCGATGATATGGTAGCTTTGATAAGCAAGTGGAGAAACTATTCAATGAGCAAAGTTCTTGAGGAGGATGAGTAATGGTAAAAGAGTTTTTTAAGAATATAACCCCTGAACAGCAGAGGCAGTTTGAGATGCTTACCCCATTATATGAGGATTGGAACAGCAAGATTAATGTTGTAAGCCGTAAGGATATTGACAAGCTTCAGCTGCATCATGTATTGCATTCGCTGGCTATAGCGCGTTTTGCAGATATGGCGGGCATTTTTACACCTGGTACAACAGTGATGGATGTAGGAACGGGTGGGGGATTCCCCGGCATACCATTGGCCATTATGTATCCACAGGTTGATTTTCTCCTTGTAGATTCTATAGGTAAGAAGATTAAGGTGGTGCAAGAGGTAGCTGCAGCGTTGGGACTTAAGAATGTAAAGGCGGTTAAGGCTAGAGCAGAAGAGATTGACCGGCAGTTTGATTTTGTAGTTTCCAGAGCCGTTACTGATTTGGGTAATTTCCTTCCCTGGGTAAAAGGAAAGTACACTAAAGGTGTAATTTACCTTAAAGGCGGGGACCTAAGTGCTGGGGGAGCTTTGTATACAGAGATTGAAAATGCGGCCTCAAAGTGCAAGATAAACAAGAAATCAATCACTTTTTGTGCAGTTAATGATTGGTTCAATGTTGAGTTCTTTAACGAGAAGTATGTTATTTATATTCCAAGGTAAAAAAAGTTTGGTGTTTCCAAATTTAAAATGTACTTTTGCACTCCCGTTTGAAAACCTATTTGAAAATTATAAAATTGTCATAATATGAAACGCACATTCCAACCATCACAGCGCAAACGCCGTAACAAACACGGATTCCGTGAGCGTATGTCAACACCTAACGGCCGCAGAGTATTGGCTGCAAGACGCCGTAGAGGTAGAAAAAAATTGACAGTATCTTCAGAGGATAGATTCTAATCCATTGAAAGATAATGATAAGGGTGTCATCCGTAAGGTTGGCACCCTTATTGTTTTTTTTCGTTGACAATCTTGCGTTTTGCCTGGGAATTTGCCGGTTTTATATCAGATTTATTTGAATATGTGGAATATTTGACTACCTTTACATTGAAATAAATTTCTAAAATATAATCTAATGAAAAAACTTATTCTATTTGTGCTTTGCGCATTCAGTTCTGCAATGCTGCTTGCACAGCCGATTACAGTTAAGGGTACTGTTATCGGTTCAGAAGATGGATTACCTATCATTGGAGCTTATGTTTTGCAGCAAGGCACCAATAATGGTACATCTACAGATTTAGATGGAACTTTTACATTGGAAGTTCCAAAAGATGCTACATTGGTAGTTTCTTCTGTGGGTTTCAAAACCCAGTCTGTTCCAGTTAATGGAAGAGCTGTTATTGAGATTACCCTGGCTTCTGAGACAGAGGCTCTAGATGAGGTAATGATTGTTGCTTACGGTACAGTTAAGAAAGGCTCTTATTCCGGATCTGCAACTATGGTTAAAGAGGATGCGTTGAAAGATGCTCCTGTAATGAGCTTTGAGTCTGTTCTATCTGGTAAAGCAGCCGGTGTACAGGTTTCTTCAACTACAGGTCAGCCAGGTGCAGAGGCAGATATCTCTATCCGTGGTTTCGGTTCATTCAATGCCGGCAACCAGCCTTTGTATGTAATTGACGGTGTTCCTGCAACAAGTGGTGACTGGTCATCAGGTAACATTTCTACTTCTGCAATGTCATTCCTTAACCCTTCAGACATTGAGTCAATCACTATCCTTAAAGATGCTGCAGCAGCTTCATTGTACGGTTCACGTGCATCTAACGGTGTTATCCTTGTTACTACAAAGAAAGGTAAACAGGGTAAAGTAACCTCTTCTTTCAAAGCTAGCGTGGGTGTTTCTTATTTTGCATATGACAACTATGAGTTGGCAAATGAGCAGGAGACTGAGGATTTGATTAGAATGGCTTGGTACAATTATGGTGAGATGACTCCAAGTGCATGGAACAAATCTTATGCATCAGTTGCTGATTATGCAGAGGCTAAAGTAAACAGCATCTACCCTAAAAAGGATACCAGCAAATATATCTATAAAGATTGGGAGGATGTATTGTTCCGTACAGGTGTTGCTCAGAACTATGAGTACAGCGTATCTGGCGGTGGTGAGAAAGGTAGAGTATATGCTTCAGTAGCTTACTCAGACCAGCAAGGACTTACATCTATTGAGTACTTGACCCGTTTCTCTGCAACTGTAAACGGTGAGGCAAATGTTAACAAGTTCATTAAAGTTGGCGGTAACTTGCAGTACTCAAGAACAGCTCAGTCTGGTCACCAGGAGAACCACGGTAAGGATGACCCTTATACAATTTGGAAAAAATCTTTGAACCCAAGATGGCCTTATGCTTATGCTGACGGTACATTGTATAAAGAGCAGTGGATTTCAGGTACCACTTCTGTTAACCCTGTTGATTATCTAGACAAACAGATCAATGATGCTAAGCAGAACCGTTTGTTGTTGAAAGGTTGGATGCAGGTTAACTTTACTGAGTGGTTGACAGCTAAATCAACTATCTCTAATGACTGGTTGAACGTTCATGACCGCTTTGGTTGGTTGTACGGCCACCCTAACTTCTATGCATATAGTGAGACAGGTGGATACATGTCAGACAGACACAGGAATGTAAACAGACTTGTTAGCTCTACAACTTTGAACTTTGACAAAACTTGGGGAAAACACCATGTTTCTGCAATGGCAGGTTGGGAGGCTGAGTCTGAGAAATATCATTTGACAAGAGCAGGTAAAACCGGTTTCTCATACCAGGGTGCTACCGAGTCTTATTTTGGTGCAGAGTATGATGATTCATATTCGTACAGCCGTGATGCAGGTTTGCTTTCTGCATTGGCAAGCTTGAACTATGATTATGACAACAGATATTATGTAACAGGTACTTTCAGACGTGACGGTTCATCTAAATTGTCACCTGAGACCCGTTGGGGTAACTTCTGGTCAGTATCTGGTTCATGGAGATTCTCAAATGAGAGCTTCCTAAAAGATGTTGAGTGGTTGAATGACGGTAAACTTAGAGGTTCTTACGGTACCAGCGGTACTCTTCCTTCTAGCTACTTTGGATTCATGTCAACATACAGTTATGGCGTTTATGGTACTGAGGGTGCAAGTTATCCTTCAAGCCTTGCTAACGCTGACCTTACTTGGGAGAAAAACAAGAACTGGAACGTTGCGGTTGACGCAACTATCTTTGACAAGTGGACCATTTCTGCTGAGTATTTTGAGAAAGAGACCTATGATTTGTTGCTAAGTGCAAAAATCCCTTCAACTACCGGTTTTACAAGCACTCTTACCAATATTGGTTCAATGAAGAATAAAGGTATTGAGATTGCAGTAAACTATGATATCCTTAAGACTAAAGATTGGGATCTATCAATTGGTGCTAACTGGTCTTCAATTGACAACAAGATTTTGTCATTGGCTACAGCGGATGAGGTTCAGAACAGCAGACCATTCCAGAGAAGAGCAGGTTACAGCTTCTACCAGTACAGACTAAGAGACTGTTTGGGTATTGCTCAGGAGGATTTTGATGATGCATACGGTCATACAATTAAAGCTGGTAACAACTACTTTGCTGAGGGTTCATACTATGAGAAAGGTGAGAAAGCTGATCAGTACATCAAATTCAAAGATGGTACAGAGGTTCAGAAAGGTGAGACTGTTCCTCAATCAGGCTACAACTATGCTCCTACAGTTAAAAGTTTTGCAAGCCAGTTTATTATTGATGGTAAAACTGCTCTACCTAAAGGTTATGGTGGATTCAACGTTGACCTAAGATGGAAAGACCTTTCATTCTCAATGGCATGGGCTTACAAATATGGTCACTATATCTTTGATAACTGTACAGATGACTTCTTTGCAGATGGATATGTAACCAAATATATGAACATTGCTAAAGGTCAGGTTGACTGCTGGACTCCAGAGAATAAAGATGCAAAATATCCAAAACGTGTTGCAAGTAACCCTGAGTCAGGTAACTACTTTGATTCAGATAACTTCTTGTTCAAAGGTGATTATTTGAGACTTAAGAATGCTACTATCTCTTATAACCTACCAAAAGATTTCACTAAGAAGGCAGGTATCACTAATGCACGCGTATATGTAGCAGGTGCTAACTTGTTGACTTTCTCAGGTCTTCACGTAGACCCAGAGATTAGACAGAGTGGTGTATACGACATGGGTATGCCAGCTATGAGAACCGTAACATTTGGTGTTGAGGTAAGTTTCTAACAAATGGAAAAAATACGAATTATGAGAAAATTAATAGTAAATATAGCAATTGCAGCAGGTGTACTTGTTGGAATGTCTTCTTGCGAGGGCTTCTTGGATAAAGTACCTACCGATTCAGTTGTAGCAGAGAGTGCCATGGTTACCATGGATGATGCTAAAGTTGCTGCAAACGGTCTTTATGTAGACCTGAAAACCACCAGTATGTATGCTTCAAATATGGTGTACTTTGGTGATATGAGGGGTGACAATATCTACCCATTGAAATTGTCTGGAACCGGACATGTTATTTATACATTTAACTTTGCTCCTGGTCAGAACAACTACTTTGGTATGTGGCAGAATTATTATAACATTATAATGAAAGCCAGCACCTATATCAACAATGTTAATACAATTGAGACAACCAACCCTACTGAGGAGGCTGCTAAAAATGACTTTATGGGTCAGGCTTATGCAGTTAGAGCTCTTTGCTACTTTGACTTGGCAAGACTTTACGGTTATCCATACCTTAAAGACAATGGTGCATCTCTAGGTGCCATTATTCTTGATCATGACAATGAGAAAGCAGGTATTGTATCTCCAGAGGAGGCTAAAACTCTTACAAGAGGTACTGTAGCTGAGACTTATGCTCAGGCTTTCAAAGATATAGAGAAAGCTTTGGCAGTATTGTCAAAATCTAAGAATACTGGTCACTTCAACTACTGGGCAGCTAAAATGTTGCAGGGTAAGATGGCTCTTTACAAAGGTGATTACCAGTTGGCATACACTGCAAATGCAGAGGTTGTAGAGAATTCTCCATACAAAATGGTATCAAACGACGAGTATTTGGAGTACTGGGGTATGGAAGGTCATGATGAGACAGTTCTAGAGTTTGTTGTTAGCCCAGACGGTGACCTTGATAGCGACGGTGGTTCAGGTTCAATCTACAACTCTTTCTGGTTTGGTGATAAAACAGCTGCAAGATCTATTGTCCTAACCAAGAAATGGGTTGAGTTGTTTGGTGAGGACTATACAAAATCTACAGATGTTAGAGCTCAGATGATCCAGGAGAATGATCCTAAAGTTTCAGGTGTCAATGAGGACCAGCCGTTCAAATGGCTTAAGAAATTCATTGGTAACAAAACTTATGAGAAACTTACTTTCCGTCAGAACAGCCCTAGAATTTTCCGTATTACTGATGCTTACTTGATGGCTGCAGAGGCTGCTTTGAAGATTAACAAACAGGCTGAGGCTAATGAGTATCTAAATGCTGTAATAAAGAGAGCTGATGTTAATGCTAAAGAGGTAGTGGCAACTCAGGAGCTAATTATGATTGAGCGTCATAAAGAGTTCGTTGGTGAGGGTCACAGATTCTTTGACGTAATGAGAACAGGTGGTGAGATTGTAAGAGATATGTCAATTGACGTACGTGATTATGATGGTGAACCTAAGAAAGTAATTGACTGGAACACTTATACAATTGTTCTTCCAATTGCAGAGAATGAGTTCTCAGTTCACCCAGCTATCCAGCAGAACCCTGGTTACTAATAGTTAAGAACTATAAGTATTAAATTATTCCCTTGAGTTTTTACTCAAGGGAATTTTTTTATATTTGTGTTATAATATTAATTGTTACATATATGTTTAAGAAGTATTTTATTCCTGTAGCTGTAATGGCGTTTATGGCTGCAGCTTGTGGCTCCAACAATAATAAAGAAGCTGCAAAAGACGTGGAGACAAAAGCAGAGGTAGAGGTTGTTGCAGATAGCTTGGGTAATATAGTAAAGGTTGGTGATATTGCACCTGATTTTACCTGTACCCTTACAGACGGCAAGACTGTGAAACTTTCAGACCTTAGAGGCAAAGTTGTTATGCTTCAGTTTACTGCTTCTTGGTGTGGTGTCTGCAGAAAAGAGATGCCTTTTATTGAAAAAGATATATGGCTAAAACATAAAGGGAACCCTAACTTTTTCCTAATGGGTGTAGACAGGGATGAACCGCTGGAGACAGTACTTAAGTTTGCAGAGTCAACAGGTGTCACTTATCCTTTGGCATTGGATCCCGGTGCAGATATTTTTGCAAAATATGCACTTAGAGATGCAGGAATTACCCGTAATGTACTTATAGATAAAGAGGGGAAAATTGTAATGCTTACCCGCCTGTACAAAGAGGATGAGTTTGCCCTTTTGTGCCAGACAATAGACCAGATGCTACAGTAAAAGTTAACCCAGGAGTTTTTCCTGGGTTTTTTATTGTTTTATTTAATGGGCTTCCAGCCAGTTTGTTCCCTTACCACTCTCTGCTATAAGAGGAATACTGAGTTTTATTACATTCTCCATCTCTTGGGTAACAATACAGGCTATGCGCTCAGCCTCATCAGGTACGGTGTCAAATACAAGCTCATCATGCACTTGCAGTACCATTTTGCTTTGTAGCCCCTCCTCTTGCATGCGGTTGTAGATATTTATCATTGCAACTTTTATGATATCTGCTGCACTTCCCTGCAAAGGAGCGTTTATGGCATTCCTTTCACTGAAACTTCTTACAACAGCATTGCGTGAATTAATGTCCGGCAAGAAACGTTTGCGTCCGTAAATAGTCTCTACATAACCTTTTTCCTTTGCCATGGAGACCATATTGTTCATGTACTCCTTTACTTTGGGATAACTTGTAAAGTAATCTTCTATAAGTTTTTTTGAATCGCTGCGGCTCATCCCCAAACGTTGTGAGAGACCAAATGCAGAAATTCCGTAAATTATTCCAAAGTTGGCAGTCTTGGCCCTGCTTCGCTGCTCTTTTGTAACCTCTTCTTCTGAAACCTTAAATACTTTGGCTGCGGTAGCTGTATGAATGTCCATTCCACGGTTAAAAGCATCAATCAGGTGCGGGTCGCCACTCATATGGGCCATCAGACGCAGCTCTATCTGTGAGTAGTCTGCAGAAATTATTAATCCATTTGGATTAGAAGGGATAAAGGCTCTTCTAATCTCCCTGCCTCTTTGGGTACGGATAGGGATATTCTGCAAATTGGGGTTTGTAGAACTTAATCTTCCTGTAGCTGTAAGTGACTGGTTAAAAGTAGTGTGTATTTTTCCGGTTGCTGGATTTATAAGCTCTGGAAGAGCATCGGTATATGTAGAGATTAGTTTTTTTATACCTCTGTATTCCAGTATTTTACCTACAATGGGATGAGCATCAAGCAATTCATTGAGAGTCTCCTCATCTGTAGGATAGCTTCCTTTGGCACTTTTTTTAACTTTAGGGTTCAATTGCAGTTTTTCATATAACAAAATGCCCACCTGCTTTGGTGAGGAGAGGTTTATATCTTTTTCTCCCGACAATTCTACAGCCTCTGCCTCAATTTTGGCAAGCTCGGAGCCAAGAGTATTACTGTACTGTTTCAAATGAGCTGTGTCAATCTTTACTCCGGTATGCTCCATATTGGCAAGTACCTCTATAAGAGGGGCCTCTATCTCTTTGTAAAGTTTGTACTGTCCTGCCTGTGTGAGCTCTTCCATTATTTTTTTGCCAAGCTGCAGCAGCAGTGCACATCTGATTCCAGCTGTCTTACCTTCTTGTGGGGAAATGCTGTTTGGCGCAGCCTCTTCAAATATGGAAAAAAGGTCCGGTTCTGCCGGGGCGGGGAAAAGGCCTTCATAGGGCTGCTCTCCAGAATTCTTTTCATGTATGCCTGCCTCTCCCAGTTTATTGATATCTATCCCCAGATAGCTCTTAACCAGCATATCCTCTTTATGGCTTCTCTCAGGATTGAGTATATAGTGCATAAGTTCTATGTCAAATATATCCCCATTAAGGTTTATCCCTTTGTTCCACAGTCTTTTATAGAGTTCCTTAAAGCCGTAGCCTGTCTTAGTTATTGCGTTGCAGCTGAATAATTCTGCAAGTTGTTCCTCTTGTCCCTCCTCTATAGTTGCATAATTGGATTTGCATCCAACAACAGTTCCTTGTCCGGCAATTGTTATAATTCCAACCTCTTTTTCTTTAGCTGCAATATTTGTCAGTTCAGCGGGATTTACCTCTTGAGTATGTGGTATTTCTGCTGTTGTATTTTCTTGCGTGGGAACAGTTTCATTAGTGTGTGAGGCAATTCCATCTATAACAAATCCTGGAGGAAGCAGTTTCCTGAGTGAATTGAACTCGTATCGGTCAAATATTCTTGAGACTTGTGTTGCCTCCGCACCTTTTATCTTTATTTCATCTACAGATACAGGCAATTGGATGTCTGTTTTTATTGTAACCAAAAAACGGCTCATCTTAATCTGCTCCAATGAGCTGTTGATTGATTCCTGCTGTTTTTGCGGAAGTTCGCAGACATGCTCAAGGATACCCTCAAGTGAGCCATATTTCCCTATGAGTTTCTTGGCTCCAACCTCTCCAATTCCACGGATTCCCGGTACATTGTCTGAGGAGTCTCCCCAAATTGTAAGGATGTCAATGACCTGCTGGGGTTCGCATATTCCGTAGTTTGCACATACCTGCTCCTTGCCTATTACCTCTACTTCCCCTCCAGCCTTGCCAGGTTTGTACTGGAAAATGTTTTTGGTGATGAGCTGGCCGTAATCTTTGTCGGGAGTAACCATATATATTTGGGTATCCTGGTCTTCCCATTGGGTGGCCATTGAGCCTATTACATCATCTGCCTCAAAGCCAGGTATCATTACAACCGGTATATTAAAGGCTGCAAGAATTTCCTGCAGCGGCTCCAGAGCTGCCTTTACTAGTTCAGGAGCTGCACTGCGGTTGGCTTTATATTCCGGGTAGGCCTCATGACGGAAGGTTTTGGCAGGGGGGTCAAATGCCACTGCCAGGTGGGTGGGCTGCTCTTTAGCTATAAGCTCAAGGAGCATTTTGGTGAATCCAAACAGAATGGATGTATCTTCACCTTTTGAGTTTACCATGGGGCGTCTCATAAAGGCATAGTACATTCTGAATATCTGGGAATGGCCGTCAATAAGGAATATTTTCTGCATGATGTTTTGCTTTGTTAAATGTTGTCTGATGCGTACCACTCGGCAAATGAACCGGCAGTCTCGTACATCTTAATGCTGAACAGTTCTGCCCCTTGAGGTAATTTATCTCTTAGGATATCTGCAAAATGACATATGAGGTTTTCTGTAGAGGGTTGGAAGTCTACCTCAATTACATTTGGGTAGGATGCTGCCAACTCCTGTGCAAGCGGTGTGTCATGGCGCAGTATAAGGGCATGGTCAAACTTGTCTATAATATTGTTGTTCACAACAGTTTTAAGTTCTTTGAAATCTACTACCATACCCTCTTTGGGAGAGTTTGTTCCCATTAGTACTTTACCTTTTACTGTTATATATAACAAGTATGAGTGGCCGTGAATATTGCGGCATTTTCCGTCGTATCCTGAGAGGGCGTGTGCGCCTTCAAATCTGAACTCTTTGGTTATTCTAAGTACTGACATAAAATGTGTGTTGAATGACAAATTTAAGCAAAAAATTCCCAACATAAAATCTGTTTTTATGTTCTAGAATTAGTGGCAGATTTATTGTTTTTTCTTTAAATTTATTATATTTGTAAGTATAAACGACTAAAAAATTTAAAACCTATTAGATATGCAGGTGGATTTTAATGAGTTTCTATCCAGTAGTGCCAAGGGTATGAAGCCTTCGGCAATCAGAGCTTTGTTAAGCGTTGTTAATCAGCCGGGTATAATTTCATTTGCTGGAGGTTTCCCTAATCCGGAAACATTTCCTATAGAAGACCTTAAGACAATTATGATGGAGGTTCTGGAAGAGGAGGGAACCAAGGCTTTGCAGTATGGCGGAACAGACGGTAACTGGGCATTGAGAGAAGAGTTGGCAAAAAGATATGTACAGGAAGGATTGGAGGTAGATAAGGATAATATAATTATCACTACAGCCTCACAGCAGGCTATAGACCTTACAGCCAAGGTACTTTTGGATCCGGGTGATATTGTAATTTGTGGTTTGCCTTCTTATTTGGGTGCTTTGCAGGCATTTGGTACCTATCAGGCAAAAATGGTAGGTGCTGAGAAAGATGAAGAGCTTGAGGCAGTTGTAAGGGCAATGTGTCTTGCAGGAAAGAAACCTAAGTTTATCTATGCAATTCCAGATTTCCAGAATCCTACTGGAATAACAATGACTATAGAGCAGAGACAATATCTTGTAAAGATTGCAAGAAAGTATGATTTGCTTATTCTTGAGGATAGTCCATATAAAGAGATCCGCTTTGAGGGAGAGCATCTTCCATACATATATTCAATGGCTCCAGAGCGTACAATTCTTTTGGGAACATTCTCTAAAACCTTTGTTCCCGGTTTCCGCTTGGGATGGATTGTGGCTCCAAAAGAGTTCATAAACAGAATCAACCTTGCAAAACAGTCTGCAGATTTGTGTTCACCTACATTTGATCAGGCGGTTGCAGCAAGATACCTTAAGAAAGGTCTTTTTGAGAAAAATCTTGTAGGAACTGTTGAACTTTACAAGAGGAAGAGGGATCTTATGCTCAAATCTCTTGAAGAGTATATGCCTGAGGGGGTAACCTGGACAAAACCTGATGGTGGACTGTTCCTTCTTGTAAAACTCCCAGACTGGTATGATGCAAGGGATCTGTTTGAGGTTGCATTAAAGAAAAATGTTGCTTTTGTGATAGGAGAGGCATTCTTCTGTGACGGCAGCGGCAAGAATACATTCAGGGTGAACTACTCATTCATGGATGATGACAATATTGTGGAGGGTGTGAAGAGACTTGCCTCTGCAATAGAAGATTTTATGAGAAAATAAATTTTTGCGCAGATATAAGTATCCCGACAGTGTGTTGCATTGTCGGGATATTTTGCAGATATACTTTGATAATTTATAGGGGAAACAATTGATTTTTAATACTATGAGAAAACTGTTATTTGGTGTGCTGGCACTTTTGTGTGTTGCCTGTACCCCTTCTGAAAAAGAGACTTCTGCCATTTTGGATAAGGGTTTTGCTGAAATTATGGAAAAACATGATGCTGTAGGTCTTATGGTTGCTGCAGTTAAGGATGGTGAGGTTGTGTATAATGCTTCATACGGTTATAAGGATTTTGAGAACAAGGTGCCTGTAGGTATTGATGACAAGTTGCGCATTGCTTCCATTTCCAAGACTTTTGTTGCAACTGCGGTTATGCAGCTTGTTGAGCAGGGAAAGATAAACCTTGATGAGGATATTTCCAATTACATGGGTTTTGAGCTCAGAAATCCAAATTTCCCGGATATTCCAATAACTGTGAGGATGCTGTTGTCGCACACATCAAGTATGAGCGATGCCAACGGATACTTCTCGTTTGATTATTTTAATCCGGCTGTTTCACCTACATGGCAGAAGGCGTGGAACAGTTACCAGCCGGGTACAAAGTACCAGTATTGCAATTTGGGGTTCAATACCCTTGGTGCCATTATTGAGATTGTAAGCGGTGAGAGGTTTGACATTTATATAAAAAAGCATATTTTTGAACCTCTTGGAGTTGAGGCCAGCCATAATGTTATGGATTTTGATCCTTCCCAGCTTATAGGAATATATAGATATGATGCCTCTACCGGAAGTTTTGAGAAGTCAGATGCGTATGCGCAGAATGCTGCAGACCTTGAAAATTATAAAATGGGATACTCTACACCTGTATTTTCGCCTACTGGTGGCGTGAAGATTTCTGCAAAGGATCTGGCTAAAGTTATGATCATGCACATGAATAAGGGTGCAGTGGGGGATGTGAGGATTATTTCACAGGAGAGCAGTTCCCTTATGCAGTCTGAGATTACACCTACAAATTATGAGGGTGAGTGCTACGGTATGGCAATGATCTCTACAAATGATATGTTTGCAGATGCAAGGGCCGTTGGTCATGACGGTCTTGCTCTTGGTGCATATACTGCCATGTATTGGGTTAAGGATGGAGATTTTGGTATTGTTGTAATGACCAACGGATGTAGCGGAAAAACAGACAAAGCCTTTGCAAATATCTTGTGTGAGTCTGCCCAGTTGCTTAAAGCGCACTTAAATAAGTAGAGCTTTAACAATAATTTTGATACGGTGCCAAAAAAGAGTATTTTTGCACCCTCGAAAACAAAAAACAAAGAAATATAGAGTATTATGAGAAAGAAAATTGTTGCAGGTAACTGGAAAATGAATACCACTGTTGCAGAGGGTGTTCAGTTGGCAAAAGATGTATTGGCAAAGGTATCTGAGGTGCCTGCTGAGGTTAAATTGGTAGTTGCTCCACCTTTTGTGCACATCACTTCTGTAGGTGCAGTTCTTGAGGGTTCTGCAATTGGTCTTTCAGCACAGAACTGTGCAGACGAGGTTAAAGGTGCTTACACTGGCGAGGTATCTGCAAAGATGGTTGCTTCAACCGGTGCACAGTACGTTATCCTTGGCCACTCTGAGAGAAGAGAGTATTATGGTGAGACCAATGAGAAACTTGTTAAGAAAATCAACTTGGCTCTTGCAGAGGGTCTTGCTCCAATCTACTGTGTAGGTGAGAAACTTGAGGAGAGAGAGGCTGAGAAACATTTTGAGGTTGTAGGTTCTCAGGTTAAGGAGGTATTGTTTGGCCTTACAGCTGAGCAGATGAAGAATGTAGTTATTGCTTACGAGCCGGTTTGGGCTATCGGTACAGGTAAAACCGCTACCAGCGAGCAGGCTCAGGAGATTCACGCATTCATCCGCGCTACTTTGGCTGAGCAGTTTGGTGCTTTGGCTGAGGAGATTACTATCCTTTACGGTGGCAGCTGCAAACCTTC
>JAZTYE010000136.1:0-28204 GCA_045636765.1 Candidatus Egerieisoma sp. | reverse complement strand
AAAGGTTGCAACCAAATCCAATGTCTCATTTACCCATGCAATTTCTACAGATGCACAGAGCTGGATAAAGGCAGTGCAGACAAAAGCCCTTAAAGATTCAACCCTTACATTTGAGATAGCGGCAAATGATGGTAAAGATGGAAGAACAGGAAAGATATATTTAAGTAGTGGTACATTAAAAGATACTGTAAATGTATATCAGGAGGGAGATTATCCAAGAATAGCAATTACCCAGAAGGAGTATGTACTAAAATCCGAGGGCGAGAGCTTTGAGGTGGAGGTTGCAAGCAATGTGAATGCAACCATGAGCATGGTATTTCCACATGGCGTGGAGGCATGGATAACAGAGAACACCACAAGAGCCGTCTCAACCAACAAGTTCTACTTCACAGCCCAGGCTAATGAAACCTACGATTCCCGCTCTGCACTGCTAATCTTTGCCAACGCAGAAAACAACCTTGCAGATACAGTAACCGTAATCCAGGCCCAGAAAGATGCGATAGTATTGGCAAAGAGTGAGTATGAGTTTGGCTTGAAAGGAGGAAATTTGGATTTTGAAATACAGACAAATGTAGATGTTACAGTAACAATACCAGACAGCTGTTCTGCTTGGATCAAACAAGTTGAGACAAGGGGGGTGGAGACAAAGAAGTTGTATTTTGATATACTTCCTGCCGATTCTGTATCCAGAGAAGGAAAAATAGTACTTACTGGTGGAGCTATAACTCAAACAGTAAAGGTTATACAAAGGAGTGAGACAGTAAAAATTGATCCTACAACTGTTCCGGCTAACGAAGTGTGGTATGTGACCAGTAACGGGAGAAATGGGTATATATCTAATTATAAAGATTTTCCGTCCAACACAAGCGTTGTTGAACAAGTATATGAAAAAGGGAAGTGGATTATAAGGTTTAATGCGGCATTGACATATTTGAATTTGAGAGAATTCAATTTGGAAGGTACTTCTGAAGTAACAGGATTGTATCTGCCAAATACTGTTGAGGAATTTTCTACTTACTCAAATCACTTTCATTTTAAAGAGATGTATGTTCCTGAAAACATCAAAAAAATTAGGGTGTCCGGTAGTTTGGTGGATAATCTGGAAAGATTTTATGGGAATAATGTTTCGGAAGATGGCAGATGTATTATTGTAGATGGAAAAGTATTAAGTTTTGCAGCATCAGGTATAGAAGAATATACTTTTCCAACAAGTGCAACTATAATTGGAGAACATGCTGTAAGCAGTAAGGAATTGAAAAATGTTATTATATCAGAAGGAGTTCATACTTTAGAACTGAGCGCATTTAACTCCCCAAATATAGAGTACATCACTCTTCCTGCTTCATTACAGAATTATGGGGGTTATGCTTTTAATAAGTTGGGGAACTTAAAGAAAATATCGGGAGCCTGCAAGTTCATTTCAAATGACGGATATTCTGTTTTGGTTGATAATTACAATAATCTTGGAATGAAGTATTTGGTTCTTTTTGCGTCGGGAGCAGGACTTTCATCATATGAAATACCTGAAGGGACTCAGGCGATTGAGAGTTATGCATTCTGTAATGCGGAATCATTAAGGGAAGTAACATTTCCGGCTTCTCTTACAACTTTTTCCTCGGGAAATGTATTTTATAATACGAATAATATAGAAAAAATATATGGACAGAGAGTATCTGATGATAACAGAAGTTATGTTGTAGATAGTGTCCTGATTTATGTTGCACCTAAAGGGTTAAAAGATTATACTACTCCTGCAGATGTGACGAAGTTGGGATATGGTGTCTTTAATAATATGACAGGATTGGAGAGTGTGGTAATTTCAGATCATGTTTTAACCGTGGGAAGTGCAATTTCTTGCCGGCCATACGAAATACCGTTGGGCTATATAATGCACGGGTGCAGGAATTTGAAGAGTGTTACAATATCTGCAAATATGAGAATTCTTGGTATGGATCCGTTTGGCTCATGTGAGGGTGATAATGCGTCACAATTGGATACTGTGTATCTTAGAGCATCTATACCTCCTGTATTGGGACATAATTTCCCTGAACTTATTCCAACTCTATTTGGAGATATGGTCATATATGTACCGGAAGAATCATTGGCAGCATATATGAGTTCTCCTGATTGGATACCATACAGAAATTATATTAAAGGATATAAATACACTGATTTGCCGAAGAATGACACTTATATCTCAAAAGATTATTCAATGGACAGTACTGTAGTTGTACTCCAACAGGCTACAGAGGGGAAAGGTATTGATATAGTATTGATGGGTGATGCATATTCAGATCGTCAGGTGACAGACGGGACATATAAAGCAGATATGGAGGCTATTTATAACAATCTGTTTACTGAAGAGCCTTATAAATCTTACAAGCAGATGTTTAATGTTTATTATGTGAATGTGGTATCAGCTACAGAGGGGTATGATTATGGCAATACGGCCTTGGATGGATACTTCGGTGATGGTACCCGGGTAGGCGGAAATGATAATGTAGTATTCCAATATGCGCTCAAAGCTATTTCAGAAGAGGAAATGGATGAGGCGTTGCTGGTTGTTGCAATGAATTCAGACAATTATGCAGGTACTTGCTATATGTATAATCCTCAGAACAGTGGTTCAGATTACGGCACTGGTGTATCTGTGTCATATTTCCCTAAGGGCGGTGATGCGGAAACATTCGCACAGCTGCTCCATCATGAGGCATGTGGTCATGGATTTGCAAAATTGGCAGATGAGTATGCGTACGAAGATTTAGGTGCAGTTTCAAGCGTTTATGAGGCTCAAATCAAGGAACAGCAGGTCAATTGGGGATGGTGGAAGAATGTTGATTTTACCAGTGATTCAACACAAGTAAGATGGGCAAAATTCCTTGCGGATTCCCGATACGCAAATGATGGTTTGGGAACATTTGAGGGTGGTCTTACATATTGGAGTGGAGTATGGAGGCCAACAGAGAACAGTATCATGAGGTACAATACCGGTGGATTCAATGCTCCATCAAGGGAAGCAATATATTACAGAATCCATAAGCTGGCCTATGGTGCAGAATGGGAGTATGACTATGAGAAATTTGTAGAGTATGATGTAGTAAACCGTAAGACATCGTCGTCAGTATCAACAAAATCACCATCTGTCGTACAATACAGGCCACTACATCCGCCAGTTGTACATAATAAATCTTGGAGAGATGTCAAGAATGAGAATTAATTTGTCAGAGTTGCGTGAACCGGCAATCATAGTATTGTTGCTGGTATGCTTATGTTCTTGTGGAGTTGCCAGAAAAGGTAAAACAAAAGGAGATTTGAACAATCTCCCCACCAACAGTGACACTCTGAAAGAATTTACACCTCTTCACCCACCAGTGGTTGTTCCACATTCTTGGAGAGAGGCGAAATAAGATTTCTAAAAACGAAATTCCCAAAAAAAGATGATAAAATCTGCCAAAAACGAGGCTCTTTATGAGCCGTATAAGGAGCAGTTTGATGCCCTTGAAAAATGCCTTGCCATCTCCAAAGAAGAGATGTTGAGGGTAAAGAAAGCGGAATTCAAACCACTGCTGGAAGAGGAGATAGTATACAAATACTACTACACCCCAGGCCGCGTGGAATCCATCATTCGTACCGACCTGCAGCTACACGAAGCTCTGGAGCTGATAAAATAAAAGTGACCATCAAGGCCACTTTTATTATTGGTTATAATCAGTTTATTTATATAACTTTGTGGAAACCTAAATGTTCTGATTATGAGACGTCTACTTAGCCTATTCATTGCGCTTGCAGTATTTGTGACAGCGTGTACAAAACCTGAACCTGACAATCCGCAACCAAATCCGGAAACACCAAAACAGGAGAGTGTAACACTGTCTCCAAGCACAAATGCAGCCCCGGTAATAGCAACTGAAGGTGGCAGTACAAGTGTGTCCTTTACAGCCAGCACCTCATGGAGTGCCTCAATCATCAATACCAAGGCAGATAGCTGGTGCAGCGTGGTGCCGACCAGCGGAGTGGCAGGAGCAGCCAGCATAACCATAACAGTAAAGGAAAATACTACTCCCGACAACCGTTCTGCCTCAGTAGTCATTAAGGCCGGAACCGCCACCCAGACCATAAAGGTGGAGCAGAAACAGAAGGATGCCCTTACGGTAACCGCATCTTCATTTGAGATATCAGCAGATGGCGGAGAGATAAAGGTTGCAACCAAATCCAATGTCTCATTTACCCATGCAATTTCTACAGATGCACAGAGCTGGATAAAGGCAGTGCAGACAAAAGCCCTTAAAGATTCAACCCTTACATTTGAGATAGATGTAAACAGAGAGGTGACTAAACGTAGCGGACAGATATATCTTGCAAGCGGAGATCTTAAAGATACAGTGAACGTATACCAGGCAGGAGAGACTCCAACTATAGTTGTAAGCCAGGATGAATATATACTCAAATCAGAAGGTGAAAGTTTTGAAGTTGAGGTAGCAAGTAATGTAAACGCCTACGTAAGCATGGTATATCCACAAGGCGTGGGGGCATGGATAACAGAAAACACCACAAAAGCAATTTCAACCAATAAATTCTACTTCACCGCCCAATCCAACGAAACCTATGATTCCCGCTCAGCACTGCTGATTTTTGCCAACGCAGAAAACAATCTTGCAGACACAGTAACCGTAACTCAGGCCCAGAAAGATGCGATAGTATTGGCAAAGAGTGAGTATGAGTTCGGTAAAGATGGTGGAAATCTTGATTTTGAAATACAAACAAATATAGATATTACAGTTTCAATTCCGGATAGTTGCAGAAGTTGGATAACTCATGTGGAAACAAGAGCTATGGAAACTAAACAGCTTCATTTTAATGTAGCTTCATGTGATACGCTTACAGCAGATAGGATAGGTTATATCGTTATATCGGGTGGAGATGTCAAGCAGACAATAAAAGTTACACAAAGCAACATAAAGGAGATATTATTAGCAGAGAGAGAGGCTTTGATTGCTTTTTACAAAGCGACAGGAGGAGACAATTGGACAAATAATACAAATTGGTGCAGTGATAAACCTATAAGTGAGTGGTATGGTATAACTACCAAAGGAGAGAGTTATGGTGTGACTTCAAGTAATGAGGATAACATGGTTTGTGAAATCTACTTGGATATTAATAATCTATCGGGAGTATTACCTGCTCAAATAGGTGATTTTTCAAAATTGGAGCAATTGTCATTACATGATAATATAATTTCTGGAGAAATACCTGTTGAAATATCTAATTTGAAGAAATTAAGGAGTATATCATTAGGGAATAATGATATTTCAGGTGAAATTCCATCTCAAATAGGAGAGCTGAATGAATTAACCTTTTTGAGTTTGTCGGGCAATAATCTGGAAGGAGACATTCCAGAACGTATTGTTGAATTGACGCATTTGGAGTACCTATCATTGGATCACAATAATTTGTCTGGTAAAATACCGGATTCCATAGGCAATTTGACACGGCTTATATGTTTTTCATTGGATGGAAACAATATTGTAGGAAAGATTCCTGAAAGTTTGGTGAAAATAAAATCTTTGGAGGACTTAGGCTTGTCAGACAATTCATTATCTGGCGGTATTCCATCTGGAATAGGCAATTTGGAGAATTTAAAGCATGTGCATCTTCAGAGAAATTATTTAAGTGGAAATATCCCTGTAGATATTGTAAATCTCAAGCAATTGGAGCACTTAGATCTTCAAGGTAATGTATTTTCAGGTAATATTCCGTCAGAAATAGGGAATCTTAAAAATCTCAAATATCTGAATTTTGCAGAAAATGATATTACTGGTTCAATACCTGAAAGTATTGTAAAACTTTCTAAGTTGGAACAATTATATATAATTGATAATAACCTTTCTGGAACAATCCCGGAATTATTATATAGTTGGAGTTTCTGGAAATCGTGGTGGGGACAGAGTGTAGGAGGGAATAAATATAGGTTCGATGATATAATATTGCCTGGACCAGAGAAAGTTGTAACTTGTTTTAATGGGAAATCATTAGATTTAAAGGCTGAATATGCAAAGAATAAATATACTGTATTGTTCGAATGGTGTGATGATGCTAGTGCGAGATTTATCATGCCTCAAATAAGAACAATACATAATGATTATTCAAGTAGTGGTATAAAAGTAATTGGTTGGGCTTTTTCAGGTTATCTTTCAAAAGAGGCTGCTTCCGAATATATTAAAGAATCCGGCATGGAGTGGGATAATTTCTATTATGATATAAGTAGCGGAGAGAATGTTTTTGGACCAGCTTGTTATCCATATAAGTATGTAACAACAGTAACCATAGTGGACTCAGCAGGAAGAATAGTTTTCTCTGATGTGTTTGACCGAAATATTTACAAAGAAGACGGATACCTGTTACAATTGATAAATGATAATTTTCATACAAATAGTGAAGAGGATGAGGAAGAATTATATGAATCTACAGATTATTCAAAAGATGGACAAGTTGTGCAGTTACAAAGAGCATCATTAGGAACAGGTATAGATTTGATTTTATTAGGAGATGGATTTAGTGACAGGCAAATAGCTGATGGCTCGTATGAAGATGTGATGGAATTGGCAATGCAGGAATACTTTGAGGAGGAGCCTTATAAAACATATAAAGATCTGTTCAATGTATATTATGTTTATGCGGTTTCACAAAATGAGGGGTATCATACATATGGAGAAACATGTTTTTCTTGCATATTTACTGGTGATGATACTCAGGTTGCAGGTAAAGACAGTAAAGTATTTGCATATGCACTAAAAGCTATTCAGCCAGAAAGAATGGAGCAATCAACAATAGTGGTAATTATGAATAGTGAAGAAAATGCCGGTACATGTTTTATGTATCCTCCTTCTATAACGGGAAAAGATTTGGGAGATGGTGTAACTATCTCATATTTGTCAAAAAATAATAGCAAAGAAAACTTTGGAAATACATTGCGACATGAAGCAAATGGACATGGGTTTGCAAAGTTGGCAGATGAATATTGGTATGGAACAGATGATATTATTCCACCTTCTGATGTTGAAAATAAAAAGTATCTGCATAGTGAGTTCGGATGGTGGAAAAACATTGACTTTACAGATAATCCGGCGCAAGTTAAGTGGGCTAAATTCCTTACGGATTCTCGTTATGCAAATGATGGACTCGGAGTATTTGAGGGGGGAGGTTGCTATCCAAAAGGTGTTTGGCGTCCTACAGAGAATAGTATTATGAGGTATAATACCGGCGGCTTCAACGCTCCTTCTCGCGAGGCAATCTACTATCGTATCCATAAATTGGCTTATGGTGCAGATTGGCAGTATGATTATGAGAAGTTTGTGGAGTGGGATGCAATCAACCGCAAAAAAGAAGCGCAAACCAAGTCTATGCCTCTTGTACTTGATCCTGAAAAGAGCAAGTTGCCTCATACTCCTCCGGTAGTGATCCCTCACTCTTGGAGAGAAGCCAGGTAGAGCGTAATTCCATACATACAAGAACTCCAGAAAGAACAGCCCAGGGCCAGCTTTCTGGAGTTTTTTGTTTATACTCTTTCTAACAGTTTTCTTGAAATAGAAAATGTTTTCAGGGATGTGTGAAGTTTTTCTTTTTTAGGAATAATGTTTCTGTGTATTTGGTCAACTTTGGGAGGATAAATAATATGTTATCAAATTTGATAATAAAAATATAATAATGTATTTTTGCATCGTAAATTTCAAAGATTATGAATATTTACACAGAAGATGAGGCGCTGCGTGAATTATTGGAATTTGGTAAAACAAAGGACAAGAGGTATTCCAAATTACCAAAAGAAGCAATAAGAGGATTGTGTTATTGTTACAGAGATAAACTTGATAAAAATATCACATCACTATGAATAAGATAAATTTAAAAGATATTGTTCCTTTTAAGGCAGTGCATGTGGGAGAGATATTAAAAGATGAATTGCGTGCAAGAGGTATGAGACAGAGTGAGTTGGCTTTGCTGACAGGTATTCATAAGCCTATTCTAAATGATATTATTAAAGGAAAGCGCTCCATAACTCCGGAAATGGCGCTCCTTATAGAAAGTGCAATGGATATTCCAGCCAAGATGCTGATGAATTTTCAGGTGGATTATGAATTGGACTGTGCAAGGATAAATGAGAGGGTAATAAAGCAGAAACAATATTTGGAGATATGGAAAACCCTTAGAGGAGTAATAAATATTAAATTCTTCAAGAAGAAAGGAATTATCAAAGGCAATGTAGTAGATGATGTAAACCGCCTTTTTGAAGTCTTGAATGTAAATAGCCTGGATGAGTTCATGGCTAATATTGAGCACTATCAATATTAATGACTGAAAATTTTATAACTTTGTTTCCAATTCATTTTCTTTTCAACTAAAATTTTTCATTATGAAATTTACCCCCCCCCTATTGCTAATTGCCTTATTATCAGTGATAATAGGTTGCGGTAAAACAGAGCCGGACAATCCCAATCCAACCCCTGACAAACCAAAACAGGAAACAGTAACCCTTTCTTCGGGAACCAATACAGCACCGGTAATAGCAACAGAAGGAGGCAGCACCAGTGTCTCATTTACTGCCAGCGCAGCATGGACCGCCTCTGTCATCAACACCAAGGCAGACAGCTGGTGCAGCGTATCCCCAACCAGCGGAGTGGCAGGATCAGCCAGTGTAACCATAACAGTAAAAGAAAACACTACTCCCGACAACCGTTCGGCTTCAATAGTTATCACAGCAGGAACAGCAACCCAAACCATAAAGGTAGAGCAGAAACAGAAAAACTCCCTTACAGTAACCGCTTCTTCATTTGAGGTATCTGCAGACGGAGGAGAGATAAAGGTTGCAACCAAATCCAATGTTACATTCACCCACACCATCTCCACAGATGCACAGAGCTGGATAAAGGCAGTGGAAACCAAAGCGCTGAAAGATTCCACCCTTACATTTGAGATAGATGTAAACAAGGAGGTAGAAAAACGCAGTGGACAGATCTACCTTACCAGTGGAGACTTGAAGGATACAGTAAACGTATACCAGGCGGGAGAAACCCCAACAATAGTAGTGGGACAAGATGAATATGTCCTTAAATCAGAAGGGGCGAGTTTTGAGATAGAGGTGGCCAGCAATGTAAACGCTACCATGAATATGGTCTTCCCACAAGGAGTTGAGTCATGGATAGAGGAAAATACTTCCAAATCAATATCTACCAATAAATTCTACTTTACCGCCAAGGCAAACGAAGGGTATGACTCCCGCTCTGCAATAATTATCTTCAGCAATGCAGAAACTAACCTTGCAGACACAGTAACAGTAACCCAAGCGCAAAAGGATGCAATAGTGTTGGCAACAAACGAGTATAATTTTGGCACAGAAGGCGGTCAATTAGACTTTGAAATACTGACTAATGTAGATGTTACAGTTACAATAGCTGATGATTGTAAAAATTGGATAACTCAAGTTGAAACCAGAGCTCTTGAAACTAAAAAGTTGTTCTTTAATATAGCTGCTTGCGATACTCTAGCTGTTGATAGAACAGGATCTATAACTCTTTCTGGAGGAAATGTAACGCAAACTATAAAAGTTACGCAAAGCGGAATAAATGAAATTCTTGAAGCAGAAAGAGCAGCTCTTATAGAATTTTACAAAGCTACTGGGGGAGACAACTGGAAAAACAATACAAACTGGTGCAGTGACAAACCGGTAGGGGAATGGTATGGTGTGAGTAGTAGTGATTTTAGGGTAACATCAATAGATATGCCTGACAACAATTTGTCGGGCACTTTAGATGATTGGTTAAATGCTTTGCTTCCTTTAAAGGAACTGGAAATAATAGTTTTTACAAATTTAAAGTTGAGTGGGTCAATTCCAGAGACAATTGGATATTTTCCGAAGATGAGAGGCATTCACTTATACGATAATAATCTTACAGGTGAATTGCCAAAATCTATAAGTAATTTGAAAAAACTTGAGGCATTGAAGTTAGAAAATAATCATCTTACCGGAACTTTGGATAATTTGCCTTTGGATAATCTTGTTACATTAGAAGTGTTCAATAATGAATTTGAAGGAAATTTGCCGGAGTTTGGTGACAGAGTGAGGGTGTTTGATTTGAGCAACAATAATTTTACCGGAGGTATACCTGAATCGCATATAAAAGCATTTGAGAAAAATAACAAGGGTGACTATGGAGAGTATGATACGGAGTATGGATGCCGCTATTTTGTAAATTTCAATAAATTGAGCGGCACAATTCCTTCAATTTTCACACAGCATAGGAACTGGATGGTACATTGGTATAATATGGTGCCGCAGAAAGAGGGTTATGGATTTGACCGGGCAGATTTGCCTGCGTTCAACAATACTGTCAAATGTTATGACAGTACTATGCTGAATCTTAAGGAAGAATATGCGAAGAACAAATATACGTTAATTTTCAGATGGGGGCCCGATTGTTTACCTTCACAAAAACTTAAAGTACCAATCTATGAATTGTATTCACATTATAAAGATAAAGGATTGGGATTGTTGGTTACAACACTGTTTGAGTACAGCAGTGAAGCGACCGCTTCGCTTACATCTGTTATGCCGGATGTCAAATTCTTTTGGGAGAACTTCCAGGGATCTTACAATAACAACCCGTACGATATCTACAGCACCAAATGGTTCTTGTTCAGGTATGGAGTTACTCCGTCTTTTTATGTGGTGGACAATAATGGAAATATAGTATATCTTGGGTCATCTCCGGGGCCTGATCCGGAACACCCTCTTGTTGCGTATCCAAATACATTTGAACAGTATCATCATGATGTTTCCGATATATTCAATTATGTTGCAAACTTGTTTGGGGATGAAGAATTTGTTCCAAGTGACACTCCTCCATATATGTCAACAGATTTCTCCAAGGATGGTACAGTTGTAACGCTCCAGAAAGCCAAGGAGGGCAAGGGTATAAATCTGGTATTGATGGGAGACGGATATACAGATGAGCAGATAGCATCCGGGATGTACAGACAGGATATGGAGAGGATGTACAATGCCCTGTTCAAAGAAGAACCGTATAAATCCCATAAAGATCTGTTCAGCGTTCATTATGTGAATGTAGTATCTCTGACATCGGGATATGATTATAATTATACCGCACTGAAAGGTTGGTTTGGAAACGGTACTACAGTAGGAGGTGATGATGCGAAATGTATTGAATATGCGATGAACGCCATTTCAGACTGGCAGATGGATGATGCAACAATTATAGTGGCAATGAATGCATATTCAGTGAGCGGAACGTGCTATATGTACTCTCCTGCCAACAACCAGTCTACATGGGGTAGCGGACTTTCCATCTCTTATTTTACAAAAGGAGATGGCGTTTCAACATCAATTGAACAACTGCTTCATCACGAGGCATGTGGCCACGGCTTTGCAAAATTGGCAGATGAGTATGCCTATGAGGCGCTTGGCGCAATACCGGAGGATACTAAGCAGCAAATCAAAATTCTGGAAAATTATGGCTGGTGGAAGAATGTTGACTTCACCAATGACAAAACTCAAGTAAAATGGGCTAAATTCCTTGCAGATTCAAGATATCAATATGATGGTTTGGGAGTATTTGAAGGTGGAATGACATACTGGTCAGGAGTTTGGAGACCTACTGACAACAGTATCATGAGATACAATGTCGGTGGTTTCAATGCACCGTCCCGGGAGGCAATCTACTATCGTATCCACAAATTGGCTTATGGTGCAGATTGGCAATATGATTATGAGAAGTTTGTGGAGTGGGATGCAATCAATCGCAAGAGCGAGGCTCAGACCAAGGCTATGCCGCTTGTGCTTGATCCGCAGAAAGACTTTGTTCCGCTTCATCCACCAGTAGTTATTCCACACTCTTGGAGAGAGGCAAAATAGAAGAGTTTATACTTGGTAAATGCCAGAAAAAGAAATGCCAAAAAGAGAAAAACTTGCATCGGACGGTGCAGGTTTTTCTCTTTTAGAACAAGATGCTGCGTAGATTTGAGTAGTTTTGAAAATGTGCTTAGTCCACATATTTTGTGGATATAGTTGAATTGTATTACATTTGCAAAACAAGAACATGGAAATCAGGTTTGAGAAAGAGTATTTGGAGGAATTGTATTTTAAAGGGAAAGCGTCAGACAAGAAATATAGATTTCCCCCAGCAGTTGTGGCTAAATATTGTAGGATTATTGACTTGTTGGAGTCTATTGATAGGGCAGAAGATTTGTTCAGATATAATTCTCTTAATTATAAAGCCCTTTCCGGTAACAAGAATGGTATTGAATCTGTTAGAATCAATGACAAGTATAGGATAGAGTTGAAGATTACCAAAGATGTTTCTGATTTTGTCGTTAAAGTATGTAGTATTATAGAGTTGTCCAATCATTATAATTGATAGTTGAAGATGGAAAAGCAGATAACATTTGGCTTTAAACCAACCCACCCTGGAGAGGTGTTGAAAGATGAAATAGAGTATAGAAAGATATCTCAGAGGAAACTGGCTGAGAGTATGGGTATGTCTTATAAGGTGCTCAACGATTTGTTGAATGGCCGCAGAACATTTACACTAACTACAGCAATGATGTTTGAGGCAGCATTGAATATTCCCGCTGATTCACTGATGAATTTACAGCATAAATACAACATGTTTCAGGCTCAGAATGATAAGAACTTTATGGAAAAGCTCTCTCAAATCCGCAAGTATGCGGCTATGTTATAATGCCAGCGCTTCCCATTCCCGCTCAAACATTTCCCTTGTGGCAGCGGGGTCTTTGAGGGTTTGTTGGAAGGCGGCCAGGCGGGTGGAGTTGGGGGACTCGGGAATCCACAAGCGTAGGTAGCCGCCGCAGGCGTATTTTTCTGCCATGTGTTCCAAAAACCGCTGGTAGTGCCCCTCTTTGCTTAGCTGTGGGTAGTGTGTAAGGCCGTATTGGATGGTGCGGCGCACTATGGTGGGGCCGTCAATAAGGCGATCTGCCTCGGCTACAATTTTTCCGTAGATGCTGCGGGGTTCGTGGGTGCTGGATGCGCGGTGGTCCTCAACTGCCTGGGCCATGGTTTCAATCTGTTCTGGGGTAAAAAGAGGTTTGTTGTCGGGAAGCATGAAACTTCTCAAAACAGTATCTTCCCTGAGTATTCTTCCCGATGAGATATGGTGTTTTTCCCTTCCTTCGCACAGGCCGGTATCATGGTAGGCAGCAACTGTATAAACCATATTTACATCCACATCATAATGGGCAGCAAGTTCCAGGCTGCCGCGGATTACTTCCTCTGCATGCCCCAATTGGTGGGCTGCATCAAAACTGTTGTAGCGGGGCAGAATCTCTGCCTCTATGTAGTGCCTTAAGGGTAGATGTATATTGTGCATAATCAAGTTTTTCTGGGGAACATTTCTGCCTTGCAGCGTTCCCCAAGGGAGGAAAAATGTCTTTCGTGGCACAAAATTGCCTCAATTTGTTCCCCAAGGGGAGAAATTTTTTTTCTGGGGAACATTTCAGTCTTGCAGCGTTCCACAAGGGAGGAAAAATGTCTTTCGTGGCACAAAATTGCCTCAATTTGTTCCCCAAGAGGAGAAATTTTTTTTCTGGGGAACAATTCTGCCTTGTCTCTGCAATAAAAAAGCGGACCAAGTGGCCCGCCCCTAATATCTTATTCAAAAATGTAAACTTTGTCTGATCTGCGGAGCCTTTGAGGGATGGCTATTGAGCATTTTTCCCCTTTTACAGCTTTTGGCGCGGAGGCAAGGTCTACCCTTATCTCCTCCGGTTGCAATTCAATTACTCCTGTGGAAGGACCAATGATAAGGAGGTTCTGGCCTACGTTTATCTCTCCTGTCTCAACAATAATTTCTGCAACTCCAATGTTTGAGAAATAGTTGGTTACTTTACCTACGTAGGTTTTCTTTTTGGTGGCTTTGCTGCCGTAAACGTCGCTCCACTCGCCAAGGAATGCACCCTGGTAGTAGCCGTCCCAAAAACCGCGGTTGAATACCTCTGAAACGCCCTCTTTCAATGAGGCAGCGTATTCAGGAGTGTAAGTGCCTGCAATCACTGCATCTGCAGCGGCTCTATATGCAGCTGTAACTTTCTTAACATACTCTGCGCTGCGGGCGCGGCCTTCAATCTTGAATACAGAAACACCTGCGTCAATTATCTTGTCCATGAACTCAATGGTGCACAAGTCTTTTGGAGACATTATGTATTTGTTGTCAACCTCAAGTTCAATTCCAGTTTCCAAATCCGTAACCTTGTAGCCGCGGCGGCAAAGCTGGAAGCATGAACCTCTGTTTGCAGAGGCACCGTAATGCTGAAGGCTCAAATAACATTTGCCCGAAACTGCCATGCACAATGCTCCGTGGCAGAACATCTCAAGCTGTACCTCTTTACCTGAAGGGCCTTTGATGCCCTCTTCCTCTATCTTTCTCTTTATCTCCTTAACCTGAGGCAAGGTAAGCTCCCTGGCAAGGACAACAACATCTGCAAACTGTGAGTAGAATTTTACTGCCTCAAAGTTTGAAACGTTAAGCTGTGTGGAGATATGCACCTCAACACCTATCTGGCGGGCGTACGAGATTACAGCCATATCTGATGCAATTACAGCTGTTACACCTGCCTTCTTGGCCTCATCTAGGGCGTGACGCATAGGCTCAAGATCATCATTGTAAATAATGATGTTGAGGGTAAGGTATGATCTTACATTATGCTCACGGCAAATCTCTACAATACGGTAAATGTCGCTGGGATTAAAATTGTTTGCCGAGTGTGAGCGCATGTTAAGGTTACCCACTCCAAAATAAATTGAGTTTGCTCCACCTTGTATGGCTGCCATAAGGCACTCAAAGTTCCCCGCAGGGGCCATTATCTCCAGTTCCATCTATTTTATCCTTTTAATTAGTTTGTCTGCAAATTTTTTAAGCTGCTCTGTCTGTGCAGGGGTAAGATCCAGTTTCCCTATAATTCCCAACGCATGGTTGTAATACTCCATAATGGTCTTTTCTGCAGCCTCTTTAATGCCTAGGGAGCAGTACATCTGTTGCATGGCTGCAATTTTCTCCTCACCCTGCTCCAAGGTCATGGCCATTATATTGTCCAGCTGCTGTCTCTGCTTGTTGTCTGCAACTTTATAAGACTCTACAAGAAGCCAAGTTTTTTTATTGTTCAGGATATCTCCGCCAATCTTCTTGCCAAATACATTGCCCTGGCCAAAAGTGTCAAAGAAGTCATCCTGAATCTGGAATGCTATTCCAAGAGTGTATGCAAAGTCATAAAGGGCTTGTGCAACTTTCTCAGGAGCTCCTGCAATAAGGGCTCCCATTTTTGCAGAGCAAGCAATAAGTACAGCTGTTTTGAGACTTATCATTGAGATATAGTCATCCATTGTAATGTAAGGGATATTCTCAAAGTTCATGTCGTACTGCTGTCCCTCACAAACCTGAGCTGCAGTTTTGGAGAATAACGCCAATACTTTTGGAAGCACATCTCCAGGACAGTTTGCAAGAAGCTGATATGCCTGTATGCTCATTACATCTCCGCTTAGAATTGCCACATTGTTGTCCCATTTCCTGTATACGGTCTGCTGTCCGCGGCGAAGCTCCGCCTGGTCCATAATGTCATCATGGATAAGGGTAAAGCCGTGGAAAATCTCCAGTGCAAGGGCAGGATAAAGGATAGGCTTGTCTATTTTGTCCTTGAAAAGATTGTATGTAAGAAGGCACAGCTCCGGGCGCAATCTCTTGCCTCCAATTGAGATCATGTACTCAATTGGTTCATACAGCTCTTTTGGGTCAATTTTAAAATTTAAGGCAGACAAACCGTTTTCAACATATTTGTCCAATTCATCTATTGTATACATTCCTGTAAAACTTTTTATAAGGCAAAGTTAATGGTTTTTGCACAAATTGCTATCTTTACAACCGCTCATTCTAAGAATAATTATGGATACATCAAATAAAGCAACAGTTGTAAAGCATACAGGAAGTCATTATCTCCTTTCAAAGCTGCCGCAGTGGGATTTGTTCCCTGCTGTAATAAAGGGAAAACTCAGATTGAAAGGGTTCAACTCAACCAACCCCATAGCAGTGGGAGACCTTGTGGAGTATGAAGGTGGAGAAGGGGGGCTTGCTACCATAAAAAGTATCCTTCCAAGAAAAAACCATATAATAAGGAAATCAACAAATTTGTCCCGACAGTCTCATGTCATAGCAAGCAATCTGGATATGGTTTTCCTTGTTATGACTATAGATATGCCTCAGGTAAAGCTCCCTTTTATAGATCGTTTCCTTGTAACATGTGAGGCTTATAATGTGCCGGTAACCATTGTAATAAACAAGATGGATATTTATGGAGAGGAGACAATGGAGATGGTGCGGGCTTTTGAGCAGATATACTCCCATGCAGGGTATAGGATCATTGAGTGTTCTGCCACTACAGGGATGGGTGTTGAGGAGATAAGGGAGGTGTGCAAAGATAAGATAGTGTTGTTTTCGGGTCAGTCGGGAGTGGGAAAATCTTCCCTTATTGGAGCTTTGGATCCGGCCCTTGACTTGAGGGTGGGGGAAATTTCTGCTTATCACCAGCAAGGTAAACATACTACTACTTTTTATGAGATGCATCCAATAAGCACTGGCGGTTTTGTTATTGATACTCCCGGTATTAGAGGCTTTGGCCTGGTAGATGTTTCCCAGTTGGAGCTAAGCGGTTATTTTCCGGAGATGTTGCGCATAGAGGACAATTGCCGTTTTGCCCCATGTACTCATACACATGAGCCGGGCTGTGCCGTTAAGGAGGCTGTTGAGAATGGAGAGATCTCTGTTGAGAGGTATGAGTCTTATCTTGGCATGCTGGATGAGCAGACTAAGTACAGGTAATATCCAATGAACAGAACAGTCCTAAAGCTTGCTGTCCCAAGCATTTTTGCAAACATTACCGTGCCGCTTGTAGGTATGGCGGATACTGCCATTGCCGGAAGGTTGGGTGATGCTACAGTTCTGGGAGGTATAGCCATTGCATCCATGTTGTTTGACCTTCTATACTGGAATATGGGTTTCCTCCGTATGGGAACCGGAGGAATGGTGGCTCAGGCATATGGAAGACGGGATTTTAAGGATGCTCTAAATACATATGCTCTTGGAATGGCTACGGCACTTGGTTTTGCCCTATTGTTTATTGCTGTACAGTATCTTTATGTGAATGTTGCATTTACGTTTATAGAGTGTTCTCCACAGGTTGAGGAGCTTGCACGCCAGTATTTCTTTATAAGAATTTGGGCAGCTCCGGCCACTTTGTCCCTTAATGTGTTCAAAGGATTCTTTATAGGGATGCAGAATGCTGTAAGCCCTATGGCTGTGGATGTTACAGTAAATCTTATGAATGTTGCCGCAAGTATTTTCTTTGCGTTTTATGCCGGAATGGGGTTTGCAGGCATTGCGTGGGGTACGCTGGTTGCACAGTATACAGGATTGGCTCTGGCAATAATCCTTATGGTGGTTTATTACAGAAGGTTTTTCCATTATATAGATATCCGTAACAATGTAAGGTTCAAGTATGTAAAGCGGTTCTTCATACTTAATGCAGACCTGTTTGTCAGGTCCCTCAGTTTCCTTTTCATTTATGCCGGTCTTACCTCATTGGCAGCAGGATATGGAGATGTCGAACTGGCTGTCAGTTCCATAATGATGAAGCTCATGTTGCTCTATTCTTATTTTGTAGATGGATTTGCGTATGCGGGAGAGGCTTTGTCGGGAAGATATATTGGGGCTAATGACCAGATTTCTCTCAGACGGGCTGTGAGGGTAATATTTTACTGGTGTATAGGAATAGGTGTTGTCTCAACTTTTGGGTATTGGATTGGAGGTGAGTGGCTGGTGGAGCTTATGACCAAAGATCCTGTAGTTACAGGGGAGGCTGCAAAGTATCTTCCATGGCTGCTAATTATGCCGCTTGTGAGTTGTGTGGCATTTACCTGGGATGGAATTTATATTGGAGCAACTGCCACAAAAGATATAAGGAATTCAATGTTGTGGGCTGTTGTTGGTTTCTTTGCGTGTTATTTTTTGTTTAACCGTTCCATTGGAGTACACTCTTTGTGGGTGGGTTATATGATTCATCTGGTAATTAGGACTGTATATTTGAGCGTTGTTGCTAAAAAAATACTAACTTTAGAGTCTGAAACAAAATAAAATAAACTTGCTATACATATGAAAAAACTATTGATGTTCCTTTTCTGCGTGTTGCCTGTGTGTGCAATGGCAGAAACTTTGTATTTTCCATATAATCCAACTTTGTCACCAGATGCAAAGACAATCTATTTCTCTTATGATGGAGATATTTTCAGTGTTCCGGCAAATGGCGGCCTTGCCATGAGACTGGTTTCTTTAGGAGGTTCTGAGGGTAGCCCAAAAATTTCTCCTTGCGGAAAGTATGTGGCATTCGCTTCAGATATCCAGGGAAACAATGATGTGTATATTGTTCCTGTTAAGGGCGGTGATGTCAAAAGACTTACATGGCATGAGGGAAGTGATGTGCCTGTAGGCTGGAGCAAGGATTCAAAATACATTTATTTTGAGAGCAACAGGGCAAATACCAAAACTACATACAAGGTAGCATTGGCAGGTGGTACCCCAGAGAGACTTTTTGGACATTATTTCAATACCATCAACAATCTTGTGGAGAATCCTGTAACCGGAGAACTTTATTTCAATGAGTCAACTGAGAGTTACAATTTCCCAACCAGAAAAAGGTATGTAGGTGACCATAACTCAAATGTGAAGAGCTGGAACCCTTCAAAGAAAGTTTACAAGGAGCTTACCTCTTATGAGGGTAAGGACAGCTGGCCGATGGTTGACAAGAAAGGTAACCTTTACTATGTGACAGACCAGTTCAACAAGGAGTCAAACATTGCAAAATACAATGCTGCTGGTGCTCCAGTGCAGTTGACATCCTATAATCAGTCCGTACAGTATCCTTCTTTGGCGTTCAACGGTGATGCAATGGTGTTTATCCTTGAATACAAGATCCATTATATGGATATGGCTACAGGAAAGGTAACAGTGCCTCAGATTACAATAGCGGACAATAATGTTGACATTGACCGCAAATTTGCAGATGTTGCTCCAAGCAGAGTGGCTGTTTCTCCAGACGGAAAGAAATTTGCCATGGCAATAAGAGGCCTTTTATATGTTGGTGATGCTGAGGGAAAATATCAGCATCAATTGCAGACACCTGCTGCAGAGAGAGTAGATGAGATTGTTTGGGGTAAGGACAACAGTACAATCTACTATACAAGAACGCAGAAAGGTTTTACAGCGTTGTATTCAATCAAAGGTGACGGTTCGGCACCTGAGAAGCTGCTTTGGAAAGCAGATTGCAATATTAAGAATTTGTGTATGTCGCACAAGAAGGATAAGATTGCCTTTGTTCAGGGCAATGATGCGGTAATGGTCCTTAATACTGCAGATAATTCTGTGGAGAAACTTGCAAATGCAGAGTTCTGGTCATATACCAGATACACGCTCAATTTCTCATACGATGATTCGTATCTTGCTTTTGAGGCAATGAACATGTTTGAAGGTGACATTTATATGTATTCATTTAAGGAGAAGAAACTTTATAACCTTACAAATTCTGCATGCAGTGAGGGTAAACCTGTATTTTCTCCTTGTGGTAAATATATGTACCTGACAGCTAACCTTTACGGTTCAACTTTCCCTAGAGGAGGTGGTGCAAGCAGAGTGTACAGATTGCCATTGTTGGACTATACTACAAAACCTTTCAAGTCTGATGTTTATGACAAATTGTTTGAGGCAGCAGCTCCGGAGGCAGCAAATAAGGCTAAAGATGCCAAAAAAGATCCTAAAGCATCTGTTGCTCCAGAGGTAAAAGTTGATTTCAATGATATATTCAGCAGATTTGAGGAGATGAATTTCAGAGGAGGATATTCTTTGTATACTTTCAAGAGTAAGGATAAGTCTTGGTTGCTTGTATCCGGCAGAGAGGGTGTCCAGGTTTTGGATATATCTGATCCTTATGCGGAACCTAAAGCTATCAGAGACCTTAGACGTGGCTCATTCATCAGCTCAGATAATGATTTGTTTGCGGTAAGCGGTTCAGATATTTATAAGATTGACTTCAGACAATTGAGGGCAAATAAAGTTGCTACAATTAAGAAATCTGTTGAAAAGAACCTTAAAGATGAGTTTGAGCAGATGTACTATGAGGCTTGGGGACTTATGGACCAGAACTTTTATGATGTAAACTTCCATGGAGCAGACTGGAAAGCCAAGAAAGAGTATTATGCATCATTCTTGCCATATATCAGAAGCAGAGCCAATTTGTCTACATTGTTCAATGATATGTTGGGAGAGCTTAACTCTTCTCATCTTGGATTCCGTAGCGGTCAGGCCATTGAGTCTGTAAAACCTCAGACAAGGACATATAGTGCAGAGACTGGTATTATATGGAATAACGCAAATCCTTATGTGGTAGAGGAGATTGTTGCAGGTTCTCCAGCACATAGTGTGGATGTGGATGTTAAGAAGGGAGATGTGCTTGTAGCGGTAAATGGACAGAGAGTAAATGCTGCTGCCAACAGAGAAAGTTATTTGGCATCTTCTGTAGAGATGCCGGAGGTGAAATTCACTTTTAGCAGAAAAGGTAAGGAGTTTGATGTAAAACTTCATACTGTTTCATATGGCGGCTTAAAGAATTTGTTGTATAACCAGTGGGAAGATAATTGTAGGGCTACAGTTGACAAACTTGGTAAAGGCCGTATTGCATATACTCATATGAAGGCAATGGGTGCCGGTGATTTGGATGCTTTCCTTAAAGACATGCATACTAGAATGATTGGCAAGGAGGCATTGATTCTTGATTTGCGTTTCAATAATGGAGGTAATGTACATAAAGAAGTGTTGGATTTCATAGGCCAGAAGGCACATTACAACTGGGGATTCAGAAACAATAAGACAAATTCTCACCCTAATGTAACTCCTGGTGATATTCCAATTGTTGCGTTGGTGAATGAGAGAAGCCTTTCAGATGCAGAGGTAACTTCAAACGGCATTAAGAGTCTTGGACTTGCAACATTGGTGGGAACCGAGACTTACCGTTGGATTATATTTACAACAAGTGCAATTCTTATGGATGGCACATCATTGCGCCTTCCTGCATGGGGATGCTATTCACTTGATGGAAAAGATTTGGAATTTACAGGTGTAGCACCTGACATTTATGTGAAGAATACATTCAAAGACAGAATTGATGGTAAAGACCCTCAACTTGTGCGGGGAATAGAGGAGATTTTGCGTAAATTGGACAAAAAATAAAAACCTTGTACATGAAAAGGGATATAAAATATCTGCAGTTGCTGGCTAAAAGTTTTCCAACTATTCAGGCTGCCAGTACAGAAATAATTAATCTTGAGGCAATTCTTAACCTCCCCAAAGGAACTGAACACTTTGTTACAGACCTCCATGGGGAGCATGAGGCTTTCAGACATGTTCTAAAGAATGCGTCGGGAGTAATAAAGAGAAAGGTTGAAGATATTTTTGGACACACGTTAAGGGAGTCTGAAAAGAGTGAACTTTGTACTCTTATATATTATCCCGAGGAGAAGCTCAAACTTATAAAGAACAGGGAAAAGGAGAGGCATCTGCTAGAGTGGTATAAGGTTGTCCTTATGAGATTAGTGCAGGTATGTTCCAATGTCTCTACAAAATATACCCGTTCCAAAGTGCGTAAGGCTATGCCTCAGGAGTATGAGTATATTATTCAGGAACTGCTGCATGAGTCCAAGAGCGGAGAGGCAAACAAGCATGATTATATAACTGCAATTGTAGAGACAATTATCTCTACTGGAAGGGCAGACCACTTTATAATTGCAATATGTAACCTTATACAGAGGCTTACAATAGATTCTCTACATATTATAGGTGATGTTTATGACAGAGGCCCGGGTACTCACATAATATTGGATTTTTTGGAGAACTACCATAATTGGGATATTCAGTGGGGTAACCATGATTTGGTATGGATGGGTGCAGCGGCTGGCAGTCAGGCTTGTGTTGCCAATGTGCTGAGAATGTGTTTCAGATATGCCAACTTTAAGATTCTGGAGGAGGGATACGGTATAAATCTGTTGCCACTTGTAACTTTGGTGATGGATGTATATGGAGATGATTCATGTACCATATTCAAGCCAAAAGGGTCGGAGGCAGAGTCACTGACTCCAAAACAATCCAGGTTGATAGCCCAGATGCACAAGGCTATAACAATTATACAGTTTAAGCTGGAGCATGAGATTATAAAGAGGAGAAAGGAGTTTGGAATGCAAGACAGGGATTTGCTCCACCTTATAGATTACCAGAAAGGTACCATTACACTTGATGGCAATGAATATCCTTTGAGGGATACAGATTTCCAAACGATAGATCCTAAAAACCCTTACGCCCTTACTCCGGAGGAGAAGATTGTAATTGAGAAACTTACACATAATTTTGAAACTAGTGCCCATTTGGCCAAGCATATGCAGCTGCTTTACTCTCACGGAGCACTGTATCTGGTAAGGAATTCCAACCTGTTGTATCACGGTTCTGTTCCTCTAAATGAGGATGGTACATTCCGTTCTATGATTGTACAAGGTAAAGAGTATGCCGGTAAGGCACTGTTTGATAAGATAGACCAGGTTGTAAGACAGGCTTACTTTGAGAATGAGAACAAGTCGGCCAAACAGTATGGGCAGGACTTTATGTGGTATTTGTGGTGTGGCCCTGTTTCACCTCCATTTGACAAAAACAGAATGGCTACCTTTGAGCGTTATTTCCTTACAGACAAGGAGGCACAGAAAGAGGTTAAGGGGTGGTATAATATCCTTAAGAACAAGAAGGAGATTTGTGAGATGATTCTAAAGGAATTTGGTGTTGAGGGTGAACCGTCACATATTATCAACGGACATATCCCTGTAAAGACATCAAAAGGTGAGAGTCCAATAAAGGCAGGGGGAAAGCTGCTTATGATTGACGGCGGCTACTCAAAGGCTTATCAGCAGGAGACCGGTATTGCTGGCTATACACTTATCTATAATTCTTATGGATTGAGGCTAGTTCAGCATGAGTCATTTGAGTCTACCCAAATTGCAATTGAGCAGGGGAAAGACATTATCTCGGAGACAAAGGTTGTGGAGTTTATGGAGAAGAGGAAATTGGTACGTGATACCGACATGGGTAAAAAACTTATGGATCAGATTGATGACCTCAAACAACTTCTTACAGCGTTCAGGAGAGGTCAGGTCAGATAGCAACATACTTTTGTGGGGGCAAAAAATATAATTACCTTTGCCCCCTCATTTTTTAACATACATACATATGAGTTGGTTCAATGAATTGATTACGGGCATGTCAATTGCCCATTCGGTTTTGGTACTTTGTGGTGTAGCTGCCATTGGAGTGCTATTGAGCAGAATTAAATTCTGGGGCGTATCATTGGGCGTTACCTGGATTTTGTTTGTGGGCATTGTAGCAGGTCATTTTGGACTTACAGTGGAACCTAACATACTGCAATTCATAAAGGAGTTCGGACTTATCCTGTTTGTGTATTCTGTAGGTCTTCAGGTTGGTCCAGGATTTTTCTCTTCGTTTAAAAAGGGTGGCCTTACCCTAAATGCAGTGGCAGTAATGACTGTGTTCATTAGTGTAATCATTGCATATATCATACATCTTGTAACAGGTACAAGCCTTGTTACAATGGTAGGAGTACTTTGCGGAGCGGTTACAAATACCCCTGGTCTTGGTGCGGCACAGCAGACATACCTTGAGGCAACAGGTACAGCAGACCCTTCAATTGCAATGGGTTATGCGGTTGCTTATCCATTGGGAGTTGTTGGAATTGTAATGTCAATTGTAGTTATCAAAGGACTCTTTGGTATGACTATGGAGAAAGAGCTTGAAAAAGCATCAAGTTCAAATGCCGATAGTGCAAAAATGGCTACCAAATACTCAGTAGTTATTAAAAACAGTGCAATTCTGGGTAAGACCATAGAGGAGCTGCACGGTCTTATTGATAGGGACTTTGTTGTTTCAAGACTATGTAGGGCAAACGGCCATGTAGAAATTCCGGCTTCTTCTACCAAACTTTTTGAGGGAGATAAGCTGCTTGTAATCTCGGTAGAGTCAAACATGGAGCCAATCATCACCTTCTTTGGAGAGGCTATTGAGATGAGTTCAGACGATTGGGCGGAGATGGACAGCTTGTTGGCAACCAGAAAGATTGTTGTCACAAAACATAAGATCAGCGGAAAAACTTTGGGTGAGCTTAAGGTAAGGTCTGTATTTGGTGTGAATGTTACCAGAGTAACCCGTGCCGGTATTGATCTGGTAGCGGCTCCTGATCTTGAACTTCAGATAGGTGACCGTGTCCTTGCGGTAGGAGATGACAATAAGCTCAATAGCTTTGCAAATATGTTGGGCAACTCCTCAAAACAGCTTAGGGAGCCTAACCTGCTTGCAATTTTCCTTGGTATTGCAGTTGGTGTAATTTTTGGATCCATTCCATTTATGTTGCCAGGAATGCCACAGCCGGTGAAGATGGGTCTTGCGGGCGGCCCGCTTATCATTGCAATCCTTATAAGCCGTTTTGGATACAAGTTCAAAGTGGTTACATATACAACCCTAAGTGCAAATATGATGCTCAGGGAGATTGGTATCTCATTGTTCCTTGCTGCTGTGGGTATTTCGTCGGGAGCAGGCTTTGTAGATACAGTAGTAAATAAAGGCGGTTTTGCGTGGATAGGCTATGGTCTGATAATAACATTGGTACCAATGCTTACTGGTGCTGCAATAGGAAGATATGTATTCAAATTCAACTATTTCCAACTTATGGGACTTATTGCAGGTTGCGGAACAAATCCTTCCGGTCTGGCATATTCAAACTCAGTGTCACCAATCAACCAGCAGGCTGTCTCTTATGCAACAGTTTATCCATTGGTAATGTTCTTAAGGGTACTTACACCGCAAATCCTAATTTTAATGGCTCTATAGGCAGATTTTTAGCTGTTTCAATAAATTGACAATCCTCACTTTTGCCAAAAAGAGAAAAACTTTAAGGCAAATGTGAGGATTTTTCTTTTTCAGGAACAGTTGTAGCTATAAACCAGATAATATTGCAGCAAAAAATGAAAACTGTATTTTATTATTTGTGTGCAGCAGCTGCAATACTGGTGTCATGTACAGATTTGGAATCTTATATTTCCGCTGAAAAGCAAAGTCAGGCATGCCGCCTTAATCTGAAATTTGTGGATGGGGGCCCTTTTACAAAAGGAGAGGCGCCAATTGATGAGTCTGCCATAGAAGATATCAATCTGTTTATTTTTAATCCCGACAAATCCCTTTTTTGTAGTTCATTTGCCCGGAATGGAAACATTTTGTTTGAGGATATAATGCTTTCTACAAATACAGGATACACTATTTATGCCGTAGCGAATTGGGGGATGGAGCTTGGTTGCAGAACGGTAGAGGAATTGGAAAATCTTGTATATAAAGGTGAAGACCTTACAAGCCTGCATAGAAGCAGAGCTGTGAATATAATGGGCGGGAAGCTGGAAAATGCCAAACTCTCTGTACATAAACCATTAGTTATGGAGCTTTGCAGATTGTTAGGAAGGGTGCATATAAAATGCAACTTTAGCAATGTTGCCAGTGGGGTTGAACTTACAATAAAGAAAGTGGCTCTTAAAAATGTTCCAGCTGAGTGTTTGGTCTTTAATGACAATGTTGCTGTTGAGGTTGGTGATGGATCTGTTTTGCAAGGGGAAGGAGTGAATGGGATTGCCCGGGATGGGGTTGATTTCTATATGTTTGAGAATTTGCAAGGTGAGATTGAACGTTCTGTGGGATATAAAAATAAGGCAGAACTTCTTGGTGAAAAGGCAAGAAACTTGGCCAGTTATGTAGAGTTTGAGTGTGATTTGGTCTCAGCAAGGAAAAGAGGGGAGATCATATACAGATTTTATTTGGGAGGTATTGCAGATTGTAATGTTAAGAGAAATGTCTCCCAGAATATAACTGTAAACTTTGCGGGTAATGTCTCGCAGGATGAGAACAGTATAAGTGTAGATAATAGTGCATTGGTTAACAGAGTTACAAATCTTATGGTTTACCCGGCACTCATATCCTTTGCTCCAGGCAAGTTAGGCAGAACATATCAGTGTTGGGTTGATTTGTACCCTGCAACTGCATATAATAAGGAGGTGAAATGGTACAGTTCGGATAATAGTGTGGCGGTTGTAGATGAGACAGGGTTGATTACAACAATAGGATTGGGTGAGTGTGATATTTGGGCATATAGTTGTGATAATCCACAGCTTAAGGAAAAGTGTGTTGTATATGTAAGGTGAGTTAGGTATTTTTGCGGCTCAATATATAAATGAATTTTATGAGCAAGAAAAAGAGGGAGTTCCCCAATACCTATGTGATTATTTTTGCAATAATTCTGGTGTGTGCAGTTGCAACGTGGCTTTTGCCTGGTGGCGAGTATGTGAAAGCTGCGACTGGAGCCCAAGAGGTTGAATTTGTTAATGTGGAGGCTCAAGGACAGTGGTGGCGAGTTATGGAGGCGTTCTATAATGGCTTTACGGGTCAGAGCGGCATTATTTGTTTTATCCTTGTTATTGGTGCAGCATTCTGGGTAGTAAACAAGAGCAGAGCTATTGATGCGGGAATCTTTTCTTTTCTCAAGTTTGTAACCCGTCTGCAGAAGAACAGGATGCTTGCAAAAGTTGGTGTTAACAACATTGTTATTGTGCTTATTATGTTAATGTTCAGCGTGTTTGGAGCTGTGTTTGGGATGAGTGAGGAGACAATAGCTTTTGTTGTGATTCTAGTACCTCTAGCTATATCTATGGGATATGATTCTATAGTGGGTGTGTGTTTGGTTTATGTGGCGGCCCATGTAGGTTTTGCAGGAGCTGTCCTCAATCCGTTTACCATAGGCATTGCGCAGGATCTTGCAGGTCTACCCATGTTTTCGGGAATAGAGTACAGGCTTTTCTGTTGGGTTGTACTTAATGTTATAGCCATTACCATTGTGCTGTTGTATGCAAACAGGGTTAAGAAAAATCCTCACAAATCTATTATGTACAGCGCCGATGCCCACTGGAGAGAACATATAGCAGAGCAGGGGAATGGTGTAGAGTATTATACCAACAGGGCATCATGGGTGTCATTTATTATTGCTGCAGCAGTGGTGGTTGCATTTACCATTATATATAGTGCGGATACATATCTTTCTATAGGGGCAGAAAAAATTTACACTCCGTGGCTTTTGCCTGTGGTTGCTGTTGAGTTTGTGGTATGTAGTATAGCTGCCTTGCGCAAGTCTGTGCATTTCTATATTTTGGGCTTGTTGGGTTTTGCAATCATATATCTGGTAATAGGTGTCCTCGGTTTTGGTTGGTATATTGGTGAGATTTCAGCTCTTTTCCTCTCGTTGGGGTTGTTGAGTGGTGTAGCTATGGGGCTGTCGGGAAACTCAATAGTAAACGAGCTTATGGCTGGAGCAAAGGATATACTGAGCGCGGCTCTTATTGTGGGACTTGCTGCGGGTATTGTATATATTCTCAGAGAGGGGAAAGTGATTGATACAATCCTGCATGCTATGGCCTCTACCCTTGGAGATGCCGGGAAGGCAGGATCATTGGGCCTTATGTATACAATACAGACAGTGATAAATCTGGTTATCCCTTCTGCAAGTGCAAAGGCTGCCATTACAATCCCAATTATGGCACCGTTTGCAGACATTATAGGCGTGAGCAGGCAGGCAACTGTTATGGCGTTCCAGTTTGGAGATGGTTTTACCAATATGATTACTCCAACTTCAGGGGTGCTGATAGCAGTGCTTGGAATTGCCAGAATTCCTTATGCCAAGTGGTTCAAATGGGCATTGCCGTTTATTTTGCTGCTGGTGGTACTGGGCTTTATCCTGCTGCTTCCAACAGTGTTCATGCAGCTTAACGGATTCTAGTCCAAGAGCATGAAATGGTAAAAAATTATATAAATCCTTGTAGTTTAAGAAATTATTTATACCTTTGCAAGCCGATTTAATATCGGGTATTTGTATAAAGTTAAGATTAACAACAAATTATGCCAACAATTCAACAGTTAGTACGCAACGGTCGCGAGGTGATTGT
>JAZTYE010000135.1:0-15756 GCA_045636765.1 Candidatus Egerieisoma sp. | reverse complement strand
TTTGTCTGTTGGGGAATTGTCGGGAAGAAGCTCTGTACCGCCCCTCATTGTGTGCTGGGCATACTCATATGTTGGCCAAAGGTGGTTTATGTTGGTAGCTATTCCCAAAAGGCCTGCAACCAGTACAATGATTGATGTACGGAAGAATTTTGGAAGGGCCTTCTCTTTTATTGCCTTGCAAAGCTGCCAGATTCCATAGCCCAAAATTATCATTGCAAGGTAATATGTAATCTGCGGATGGTTTGCTTTAATCTGGAAACTTAGGGCAAAGGCAAACAGCAACGCTCCCCAGAAAGCATTTTTACGGTAGGCATGAGACACAGCTGCAAGCACCCAAGGCATAAATGCAATGGCCACCATTTTGGAGTTGTGTCCAACCTGTATTATCTGCATGTTGTACGAGCAGAAAGAGATTGCAATTGCTCCCAAAAATGCCAGATAAACATTCACACCAAAGGAAAGCATGAGGAGAAATCCTCCCACAAGGCTTATAAGAAGGTAGCTTGCCGGACGGGCTCCTGTAAAGAAAAGATTGTATATTTTCTGTGTAAAGTCTCCCTCATATATCACAGAAATTGAAGTTGCGGGCATACCGGAGAACATTGAGTTTGTCCATAGGGTCCTATCTCCCGGATTTGCCTTATTGTAGGATACAATCTCATTTGCCATACCCTCCCAGCTTGAAATATCACTCTGGTTAACAATCTTGCCCTCAAGAACTTGAGGCGCATAACCGTACGCAATAAATACAAACGCCAAAATTGGAATAGCGTATTTAAGAATCTTTTTCCACTCTATATTTTTCATCTTGTTCAAATAATTTCACCATTTCGCCTGTAAGGAATTTTCTGGAGTATCTCATGACCAGCGGGGAAAGCTCCTTCTCAATGCCAGGGGCACAGCCCTCTTCCCGACAGCCTTTCTCCTTTTCCTCAAGGTATTTTTCATAGAGGCGCTCCATTTCTCTACGGGTAGCCTCCTTGTCATAAAAATCAACTATTGTACCACTTTGAGTCTCCCCCAAGGCTTTTGCCAAGTCTCCTTCTGTTGGACCGAACGCAAGAATATCCCTGCCACTTGCAAGGTACTCAAAGAATTTTCCTGTAAGTATGGCTGCAGCCTCCGGCTCTTTTCTTAGCGGAAGAAGCAACACCTGCGCCTGCTGCTGCCATTGCACCACCTCTGTATGGGGGCGGTATCCCATATTGTGCAGGTTATCTTGCAGACCTGCCGCCTCTATTCCCTGCAGCACTGAATCATCAACCTGCCCCATAAGCCTTATCTGCAAGTCATCCTTAAATTGCGGATTGGCACCGGCCATCTCCCCAAGAACTTCCCATAGCAGATGAGGGTTTCCGTTATCTACAAAGATACCGGTATGTACCAGCTGGAACTTGTCTGGCTGTGCTTCACCTGATACTGGCTGTATCTTAAAATCCTCGTGGTCAAATCCGTTTGTTATTACCTTAACCGGGGTGGATGTGCGGCGGGCAAAATCCTCCTGCATTTGTCGGGAAACCACAACAACAGTATCTGCACCATCAAGTACACTCTGCTCAAGACGGCGGTGGCGGCGGAAAGCCCATTTGCTGAGGTTAAGGTGCTTGAAATAGAATATCTCTGTCCAGGGATCCCTAAAGTCCGCTATCCAGCGGATACCGGTTGCCTTGCTCACACCCTTTGCAATAAGGTGCATTGAGTGTGGTGGCCCGGTACTTATTATTACATCTACAGGGTGTTCCTTAAGGTATTTTATCAGATATTTGATACTTGGACGTATCCACAGGCAGCGTGGATCGGGGATAAAGAAATTACCCCTTATAAAAAGTGAGAGTTTATGGACAAAGGACTTGTTATCTGAACCAATGATATTGGCCTTTATCCTTTTCCCTCCTTCCGATGTGTTTTTCTTGCCTCCAAACAGAGCCTTATAGAAACTGTACGGTTCCCATATCTTTGTTTTTATAACCTCTGTTCCAGGAGCGATATCCTTTAAAAGGGCTGCATCTTCTGTATTGGCCTCCGGATTTGATGGGGTATAGATTACAGGCTCCCATCCGTATTGAGGGAGATATTTGGCAAACTTGAGCCAACGCTGTACCCCTGAACCTCCGCTTGGCGGCCAGTAATATGTGATAATAAGAGCCCTTTTCATAAACAGGAAAAACCCGGGCCCGGAGTCTCCCCTTTGCCCGAGTCTTTTATTGTTAAAAAATTACTCTGCTACAAAATATTTGTGCATTGCCGCAACACATTCTCTATGGATAGCCATAAAGTTATTCTCATATCTTGCATTGCAACCATTTGTCATTACAACAAAACCAAACTTGTGTTCTGCATCCCAGAACATTGAAGTATACACTCCGTATGCACTACCGGTGTGGCCAATCATGGTATGGCCATCCAAAAGCTGGTTTGAGGTACGGATTGCATAACCGTAACTGTCTCCCTCATCTGTCTTAGGAGCAACTATACTCTGCATAGCCTGTGCACTCTCCTTGGTTATGATTTGTACACCCTCTGGTGTTGTACCCAAGTTCATGTGCATTTTCATAACCTTTGCAAGATCCTCTGGAGAGATTTTAAGACCTCCGGTAGGTGAGAATACTGCAGTACTGTGACCAAATACATAGTTGGCAATCTCCTCTGCTCTTGTTGCATAAGCTGCAGGTTTATGGATGAACTCATTCTTCTCACTATCCCAAGTATAGATATTTACAAATTTTGTTGAATCAAGGCTCAACACCTCATAACCACCGTAAACGCCAATTGGATTAAGAATATGGTTAACAATATATTTGTCAAATCTCTCACCGCTTACACGCTCAAGGATAGTACCAAGAGTGTTGAATCCAAGGTTACAGTACTCATAGCCGGTACCTGGCTCGTATGAGTTCCATGCAGTTTGCCATGTTGCAGATGAATCTGGATTAATTGCATTTATGGTAAAGTAACCGTTTGCGTCGTTCATACTTGAAGTATGAGAAAGAAGCATCTCAACAGTTATCACCTTCTCAGGGAATTTAGGGTTTCTTACCTGGAAACCGAGAAGCTCTGAAACATCCTGCTGCAGGTTAAGTTTTCCTTGCTCAACAAGCTGCATAATTGCAGTTGCTGTAAATGATTTTGAGATTGAAGCAATGCGGAAGATGTCATCCTTGGCAATTGGTTCTTTGGTCTCAAGGTTCTTATAACCATATCTCTCATTAAGGACAACTTCACCGTCATTTACGGCAACAAGTGCCAGACCCACATTGTTGTTGCGCTCCATAATTGCTGCAATCTCATTGTTGAACTGGTCTTGTTTTGATGTGCAGGCAAACATGCTTGCCATTGCAACTGCAAAAATGAATAGTTTTTTCATAATGGTATCGTATAATTTTATTTTCTAAATAAGTCCGCTTATAAGAATTATTGCAACTACTACGGGTGCCAGATATTTTATAGAGAAGTATACAAAAGAAAGGAACCACTTCTTGAATGGATGAGCTCCACCGCTTGTAATTTCATCTATATAGTCCGGTTTTTTCATTTTCCATCCCACAAATATTACTGCAAAGAAACCGCCAACAGGCAACAGCAGATTTGACGATAACTTATCAAAAGTATCAAAAATATTATTTCCAAAAATCTGTATATGTGAAAGGACACCCTGTGAAAGAGAGCACAACACTCCAAATGTAACAACAACCACCATTGAAAGGAGTATTGAAATTTTTCTACCCAGCTTAAACTCCTCAATAATGTATGATACAATAACCTCCAACTGTGATATTGAAGAAGTAAGTGCTGCAATGAACAACATAAAGAAGAACATTATTGCCAAAAGCGCTCCTAATGGAATCTGACCGAATATAAAAGGGAGTGTAATAAATACAAGTCCCGGCCCCTCACTTGGAGAAATGCCAAAAGCAAATACTGCAGGCATAATTGCCAGACCAGCTATAATTGCAAACAAAGTATCAGCAACAGCTGTCTCTACAGACAATCCTACTATATTCTCCTTTTTGTTTACATATGACGCATAAGTCATAATTGTACCGCAACCAATGCTAAGCGAAAAGAATGCCTGTCCAAGAGCATCCACCAATGTTTTTGCCGTTACTTTTGAAAAATCCGGTCTTAGAAGGAATTCAAGTCCTGCTGCTGCACCCGGTAGGGTAACGGAACGGATTGCCACAATAATCACTATAACAAATAGTATGGGCATCATAACTTTGGTATATCTCTCAATTCCGTCTTTAATGCCGGCCATTACAATAAGGGCGGTTACCAGAAGGAACAGAAGCATAAATACAAGCGGCTCCATACTTGAAGTTACAGTAGCGTTGAACATGTTGCCCAACAATGCAGTATCTGGAGTGCTGAACTGGAAAGTGAGTGCCTTCCAGAAATAATCCAGTGTCCATCCTCCTACCACACAGTAGAACGAGATGATACAAAGGGATGCCAATACATAAACAAGCCCTACACTACACCACTTTGTGCCAGGTGCAAGGACTTTATATGCTCCAAAAACGTTTGCTTGACTTCTACGCCCAATGATGAACTCGGAGTACATTATGGGCATTGCAAGCAAAAGCACAAATGCCAGATATATTATAATAAAGGCCGCACCTCCGTTGGTACCCACCAAATATGGGAATCTCCACAGATTGCCCAAGCCCACTGCAGATCCGGCCATAGCTACAAGAACGCCAAATCCGCTGCCAAAACTCTCTCGTGCCATATTTTACAATAAATTAAATAAGACTTCTTATCATAATTACACCTATAACAACCGGCGCAATATATTTCACGGAAATAATGATTATTTTCAGGTAAAGAGGATTGATTTTGTGTTTTCCTCCACTGGTTATCTCATCTATAAAATCTTCTTTCTTCATCTTCCATCCTGCAAAAAGGACTATAAGAAGTGCTCCTATAGGGATAAGGATATTTGCAGTTGTCTTGTCAAACAGGTCAAATATATTGTTCCCCAAAATTTTTACATCCCCAAGGATTCCCTGAGAAAGGGAACAGAAGACTCCAAGTACAACCACCAGGGCAGTTACTGACAATACAGAAGCTTTCCTGCTTATCTTAAACTCCTCTATAACATAAGCAACAGCCACCTCAAGCAATGATATTGCAGAAGTAAGGGCAGCCACATACAGCACAAAGAAAAAGATTGCAGCCAATACAGAACCCAAAGGAAGTTGGGCAAACACATAAGGCAGTGTTACAAAAACAAGCCCTGGTCCCTGCGCAGGCTCAATACCAAATGCAAATACAGCCGGCATGATTGCAACACCTGCAATGATTGCAAAAAGTGTATCCGCACACGAAGTCTGCACCGACATCTTTACAAGATTCTCATTCCTGTTCACATATGAAGCATATGTGAAAATAATTCCAAAGCCCACGCTCAAAGAGAAAAATGCCTGACCTAGAGCATCAAGGAATGTATTTGCAGTAACTTTAGAAAAATCTGGCTTAAACAGAAAATCTATTCCCGACGAAGCTCCAGGAAGAGTTACCGCCCTTACAGCAATCACTATTACCATAAGGAACAGCAGCGGCATAAGAACCTTTGAATACTTCTCTATACCATCCTTTACACCAGCCAACAACACTACAGCAGAACTTCCCACAAATAGAAGCATAAATATAAGTGGCCTGTAGTTTGATGATACAGTCTGGGCAAACAAACCGTCAAAAGCTGTGCTCTGTGCAGAAAACTCACCACCTATAGCCTTTACCATATAATCTATTGTCCATCCACCTACCACAGAATAGAATGAGACAATAAGAATACAGCACAAAATTGCAAGTACTCCTGTTATTCCCCATTTTGTACCTGGTGCAAGTTTCTTGAATGCTCCATACACGTTTGACTGCGCACGTCTTCCAACTACAAACTCTGAATACATTATTGGCAATGCCAGTACGGCAATAATTGCCAAATAAATAATTATAAAGGCGGCTCCTCCGTTGGTACCCACCAGATAGGGAAACCTCCATAGATTACCCAAACCCACAGCAGACCCTGCCATTGCTACAAGGACACCAAAACTGCTGGCAAAACTGTCTCGCTTTTCCATAACTTTATTTTTTTCTTTATTTTTTTCTCCTGTAAACCACAAACTGGAAATCTATGCCATTCTCCTGATCATGCAACATCTCGCCCTCCTTTACAACTTCCCACTCCTGCTCCATTACAGCAGGAAAAAATGTATCTGCATCCTCCGCCTGCGCATATATTTTTGTAAGATAGAGGTAATCTGCCTTGTCAAAAGCTGCATTGTAAAGCATACCTCCTCCCATAATGAAAAACTCCTCCTCTCCCTGGGATATTGCAAAAACTTCATCCAGAGAGTGAACAATCTCCATAGATGTTGTCTGTGGATTTTTTATCTCAGGAATGGCCAGTTCACCCCTTGTAAGGACAATGTTCCTTCTTCCAGGAAGCGGTCTGCCAATAGACTCATATGTCTTCCTTCCCATTATTACAGGATGCCCTGTAGTTGTAGCCTTAAAGTATTTCAAGTCCTCTGATATGTGCCAAAGAAGCTCATTGTTTCTTCCAATGGCACCGTTTTGCGCTACCGCAACTATCAATGATAGCATAATTTCTGTTTTTATCGTTTATACTGCAATAGGGGCTTTTATAACAGGATACGGATCATAATCAACCAACTCAAAATCTTCATATTTGAAACTGAAAATGTCTTTCTGGTCTCCATGAATGATCATCTTTGGCAACGCTCTAGGTTCCCTTGAGAGCTGGGTCTGAACCTGGTCAAAGTGGTTAAGGTAAATATGTGTATCACCAAATGTATGTACAAAGTCTCCCAATTCATATCCGCACACTTTGGCAATCATCATTGTAAACAGGGCGTACGATGCAATATTGAACGGAACACCAAGGAATACATCAGCACTTCTCTGGTACAGCTGGCATGAAAGCCTGTTGTTTGCTACATAGAACTGGAACAGGGAGTGGCATGGAGGTAGAGCCATGTTGTCTACCTGTGCAACATTCCACGCAGAAATGATATGCCTGCGGGAATCGGGATTTTCCTTAAGCTGCTTCATAAGATTGGACAACTGGTCAATCTCACCCCCCTCTGCTGTTTTCCAGCGCCTCCACTGCGCACCATATACAGGCCCCAACTCTCCATTTTCATCTGCCCATTCATCCCATATGGTTACACCGTTATCATTCAGATATTTGATATTGGTATCACCATTTATAAACCACAAAAGTTCATGTATGATTGACTTAAGATGCACCTTCTTGGTTGTAAGCAATGGGAAACCCTCATTGAGGTCAAATCTCATCTGGTAACCAAAGATGCTCTTTGTACCGGTTCCGGTCCTGTCACCTTTGACAACACCGTCTTCCATTATCTTTTTTAGCAGTGTAAGATACTGTTTCATTTACATATTGTTGAAACTACAAATTTACTATTTTTCCTAGACTTATTGCAAAAATCACTCCTGTACTCCATATATCTTGAGCACTATGGGGAGATGGTCGCTTACACCTCCATTGTACTTTGGTCCTTGCAGCGTCCGGTTTGGTTTTACCCCCATGTAGGATTCGTCGGGAGCCACAAGCCACTCATGCATGAATATATCCATCTCCCTATGGCAATAAATCCACTTCAAAGGGTTGTCGGGAGTTGGAGGGAGCATATTTTCCGATACAAGAAACTGGTCTATAAGCTCCCATTCTCCCCTGTACTTATATGATCCGTCACAACCTTTTGCCCAATGGGCAAGGTTGGCAAATTTATCAAGATTCTCAATTGGTTCTGATGTTGGTATATCATTGAAATCTCCCATAAGCAAGATATTTGCCTTGCTGTTTTCTGAAAAAATGGAATCTGTAACCTCCTTTACCTTGTTTGATACTGCCATCCTTTTGGGAAGTGTTTCCTTCTCCCCTCCACCTTTGGACGGCCAGTGGTTTACCAGTACATGAAGGGTATCAAGCCCCTTTACAGTACCTTTAACATACAACAGTTCCCTGGTAGGGAAATCCACTTCCAAAAACCTCCTCTTCTCTGGGGTAAAGATATCTTCCCTGTAAAGGAGAGCCACATCTATACCTCGGCTGTCGGGAGACTCATCATGGATTATTTTGTACCCTGCACGGGAAAGGGGGGTCTCTTTTATGAGCTTTTGCAGAACATACATGTTTTCCACCTCACACAGTCCTATCAGTGCTGGAAATTCCCCATAACGGTCGGCAACCAGCATTATGGATTTGGCAATGTCATTTTTCTTCTTCTCAAATTTCTTCCAGCCCCAATGATTCTCCCCCTTGGGGGTAAACTCATCATCAGCAGTATTTGGATCATTCTTTGTGTCAAAAAAATTCTCCACATTCCAGAACATGGCCAACAGCAACAGAAACTCTTTCATTTACCTTTGTTTTAATATTTTATGAGATACGTCCCCTTACAAATTTAAAAAGAATTACTTTGCAATAGCCTAAAATTAACCTATTTTTGCAGCCTAAAATTCAAAAATAATTAAGATGGCACTAAGATGCGGTATAGTAGGCCTGCCAAATGTGGGCAAATCAACACTTTTTAATTGTATAAGCTCGGGAAAAGCACAGTCTGCAAATTTCCCATTCTGCACAATTGAGCCAAATATCGGTTCAACCATTGTTCCCGACGAAAGATTGGAAGTTCTTGAAAAAATTGTAAAACCACAAAGAGTTGTCCCTGCTACAGTTGAGATTGTAGATATTGCAGGTCTTGTTAAAGGTGCCAGCAAAGGTGAAGGTTTGGGTAATCAGTTTCTTGCAAACATTAGAGAGACAGATGCAATACTTCATGTGCTCAGATGTTTTGATGACCCCAATATTGTACATGTTGACGGTTCTGTCAATCCTGTAAGAGATAAAGAGATTATTGATACAGAGCTGCAGCTTAAAGACCTTGAGACTGTTGAGAGCCGTATTACAAAGGTTCAGAAACAGGCCCTTACCGGTGGTGACAAGAATGCCAAAAAACTTTATGACATCCTTGTAAAATATAGGGAAGTTCTTGAGCAGGGCAAGTCTGCACGTGTTATTACATTTGATAACGCTGAGGACGAGAAAATGGCCCGTGAGCTTTACCTGCTTACAAACAAACCTGTAATGTATGTTTGTAATGTTGATGAGAATAGTGCTAAAGAGGGCAACAAGTATGTTGAAATGGTTAGAGAAGCCGTTAAAGATGAGAATGCCCAGATTCTTGTAATTGCTGCAAAAATTGAATCTGAAATTGCAGAACTTGAGAGCTATGAGGAGAGACAGATGTTCCTTGAGGAGATTGGCCTTGAGAAATCTGGTGTTGTAAGACTTATCAGAAGCGCATATGCTCTTTTGAATCTTGAGACATACTTTACCGCAGGTGTACAGGAGGTAAGGGCATGGACATACAACAAAGGCGACAAAGCTCCTGCAGCTGCAGGTGTTATCCACTCAGATTTTGAGAGAGGATTTATCCGTGCAGAGGTTATCAAATATGAGGACTTTGTAAAATACGGTTCTGAGGCAGCATGCCGTGCTGCAGGTAAACTTGGAGTAGAAGGCAAGGAGTATGTAGTACAGGATGGAGATGTAATGCACTTCCTGTTTAACGTATAGCAAATACTGCAATAGATACAAAAAAAGAGGACTCATATAAGAGTCCTCTTTTTTTGTATCTACTTGTCCTATTAATAGAACTTGTATCTCTCATCTTTTACCTGAGCACCCTCAGTAATAACAGCAGGTATTATATTTGCAATACTGCTGAAAATCTGAGAATTTCTTGCTTTTGCATCATCCTCGGTATAGAATGCGCCAACCTCCTTACCTCTAACAGTAAAGTAGTAAACGCCAATCTCACCAACTACCGGACCAACCAAAGTGTTCTCAGCTGCTGCAGCAATTGCACCAATAAATTTAGGGTCCATCTGCTGTGCAGTAAGTGATCAGAATGCCACACCGCTCTGGTTGCCTACAGTTGTATTCAATTTCTCTGCAACCTCCTCAATTGTAGCAGCACCTGCAACGGCAGCTTTGGTCTCCTCTGCAACTTTCTCACCTTTCTTCTTGATTAGAAGATAGTTCTTGATGTCGCCTGAAATCTCATTCAATGAAGCATAACCCTCAGGATGAACAGCAGTAAGTGCCACAACAAAGAAGTATTTGTTATCTACAGTGATGATAGGAGAAACATCACCAACCTTGCTCTCGTTTGCCCATCTTGAAATCTCTCTTGTATGCTGGTAGTTAGCCAAAGTTTTTGCACCTGGCAGTACTCTGAATGCAGGATATACAGCAACACCCATCTCTTTAGCTGCAGCGTTGAATTTCTCTCTGCTACCCTCGCTCTTTGTTGCAATGTCGTTGGCTTTAGCATAGAAGTCTGAATAGGTTGCCTTGCTTGCAACAGACTCTTTAACCAAAATAGCCACCTGTTTTTTCTCAATAGGTTTTGTAGCATCAGTAACCTTTACAATATGTGTTCCATAAGTGGTCTTAAGCTTTAGGAAATCACCTTTAGAAGCCTTAAGAACATCCTCCATACCTGGAATCATGTACTGCTGGGTCATCCAACCCAAGTCACCTGCCTCTGCTACGTTAGGGTTCTTGTCTGCTGACCAAACCTGAGCAACCTCTGCAAAATTACCTTTTTTAACTACAGCCATAATGCTATCAGCTTTAGCCTCATTCTCTCCCTGAAGAAGAATATGTTTTACAAAAACTGAATCCGGCATTTTGGCAACATCAACAACTTTTGCTGCAAAGAAAGTGTTCTCCTGCTGGAATGGCTCCAAAGACTCACCAACTTTAGCGTCAGATGCAAACTCCTCCAACTCAGAAGCAATAGTATTCAACTCACCAGCCTTGAAATAATAAGGATTGTAAGGAACATCTGAGTTCCTTGCCAAGAAATTCTTCACATTCTCAGCAGCAACAAACTCACCGTAGATTTTCTCTACATCCGCTTTAGTAGCCTCCAAGTCCTCCTCAGAAGGAACAACCTCAAACACTACATACTCAAGGTCTCTGCTCTCTGCCTGTCTGAAAGCATGTTTGTGGTTCTCATAGTAATTCTTAACCTCTGCGTTTGTAACACTAAGAGTAGAGTCTATTGAGAAACCGAAAGGTTTAACTACAAAGTCAACATTGTATGTTGTGTTGTTGTTTGCAATAGCTCTGTTAAGCTCAACTGGGCTCATAAAATTACTCTGCTCCAACAATGAAATGTATTTTGTAAATTTCTGGTCCTTAACAATGTTATCCTCCAAGAAATTCCAATACATAGCCAACTGACCTGATGCATCCTGAGAAATGGCCTGAACAAACTCTGCAACCTTTGCTTTGCTGAACTGTCCGTCCTCACCAACGAATGCTGCATCCTGCAATAGAACTGGAGAAATGTTCGCACCCTGAGTAAGATCATAAAGCTCCTCCTCACCCAAAGTGATACCTGCATTCTCTACAGCAGGAACCAACACTCTCTCAGAAACCTCATTCTGCCAAGCTGTATTATTGATAAGCTCTTGTGTCTGCTCATCAGAAGAAGTTGTACCTGATGACATCTGGTAAATTTTTGTAAAGTAGTCAACCTTCTGCTGGTACTCCTGATAAGGAATACCCTCTCCATTAATCTCTCCAACATCATATTTTGAAGAGAACATGCCCATAGCGCTCTGAAGAGTACTAGGGTCAATAACAAACGATAACAACGCAATTGCAATAAGGACTGTAATGAACGCCCCCATCTTTACGCGTATTTTTTCTAGTGCTGCCATTTTGTATAATAATTTTTAAGATTTTTTCTTTTGCAAGGTGCGAAGATAGTAATTTTCTGCCTAATACAATAAAAAAACTGTTATTGTAACACCCTAACACCCACAGTTTCTATTCTATTACGGGTGGTTTTAAGAATAGTATAGGAGAATCTTCCAAATTGCAGTATTTCTTTCTCTTTAGGTATATTCTCGTTATAATGCATTATAAGTCCAGCCAAAGTTTCATATTCCTCAGACTCAGGAAGTTCCAGTTCAAAACGCCTATTTATCTCCTCAACCTCCACTCTGGCAGAAAAAACATACTCATCATCTGAAATCTTCTTGGCAATAAGCTCCTCTTTATCAAGCTCATCATTTATATCTCCAAAAATCTCTTCAATAAGATCTTCCAAGGTAACAATACCGCTTGTACCGCCATACTCATCACGCACTACTGCTATTGAACTTCTGTTTTTTGTAAAGTAAGCAAGGAGTGACTGAGCACTCATCTCCTCTGAAACATAGGTAACAGTACGCAATAATGCCGCTATAGAACTGGAGTGCTCTTCCTTAAGAAGATCCTTAGAATGAACATAACCTATAATATCATCCACATTCTCCCTATAAACCAGAATTCTGGAATATCCCTGTTCTACAAACATGGCAGCGAGCTCCTCTATACTGTCCATAACATCTACGGCAATAATTTCTGTTCTGGGTATCATACATTCCCTTACCTTTACAGAAGAAAAATTGAGTGCATTCTGGAAAATTACAATATCATTGGAATGCTCATTCTCATCATCAGAATCATTTGATGAAACCTCCTCAGAAAGATACATAAGGTCTGTCTTGTCAAAAATTACTTTACCCGTTCCATCACTGCTTTTTACTCCAAAAAACTTCATTATTCTTCCCGACAATTTCTCTGTAACAAAAGTTAAAGGATAAAACAGGTAGTGGAAAAATATAAAAAGCCAGTAAAGGGAGGCAAACACACCATTAGGATTAAGCCTGCTCATTGCCTTTGGCAAAAACTCTGCGGTAATAATTACAATAACAGTGGCAACAATTGTATCAATGGCAAGAATACCACCAACAGATGATGTGATATACTTGGCAATCTGCGGATCCAGAATCTTGGCTATTGCAATACCATATATTACTATAGCCACATTATTGCCCACAAGAAGAGAAGAAATCACCTTTTCAGGTGTCTTTATAAAACTGTCCATAACCCTGGCATATTTTTTACCCTGCTTGCGGTCAAGCTCAACTTTGAGTTTGTTGGAAGAAAGAAAAGCTATCTCGTAACCCGAGAAAAATGCCGAAAAGATTAAAGACAAGAGAGTTATTAAAACATTTGCTCCCATATTATCGCACGGGCTTTATTATTGGCCCTATAAAATTGGCAGTATCAATATAAACATCAGATACGGAATCCCTGCCTATTATTCCATAACTGTCAAACGGCCTGCCAATTGTAGCATTTCTGGCCATTTCATCACTCTCCATACCATACCCCTGCATAAAACCGCTTGGCGCGTACATCTTTACTAGGCAATTAGTATAGATTTTACCCTGCTCCCTATCCCAAAAAAGGGTATCTGTCTCCATTCTCTCACCCTTTATAAAGTTTGTTATGACAACATTGCCAAATGCCTCCCATGACTCCTTTTCACCTTTGGAATCAGTTGTGTGCTTTGCAACATCAGATTCTATCTGAGTCTCCAAAAGGCCCTCCTCATTGTAGGCATAAACAAAAAAGCCGTTAGGGAAAATTTCATACGACTCATTGTCATTCTCAAATCTTTGCAATAATGGAGCTTCCATTCTCATCTGCAAAATCCCGTTCTTTGTCTGCAATGCATTCATGTTCTCAACGGTCTGCAGTGGAATTTTTGTAAGATCCAGAGGTTCCTCCACAATTTCCTCCTTACATGATATAACAAAGGTAGTAACCACTATTGTGATTACTACCATCTGTAAAAATTTCATATTGGGAAAAACCCTATACATTTTCTGTTATAAGCTACTATTTAATAGTTCTTACAGTAGTTGTAGCGCTCATGCCGCCACAAGAAATTGAGTAAGGTTTGCCATCAGTAAGGTCATACATGAAAGCATCCTCAGTTTTAGGGAAATACTGGCGGTAGCTTGCAGACAATTTATTAACCTCCTCAGTCAAAGAAGCGTCAGCAGCTTTAGCTTTGTTAAGGTAATCAACAGCAACCCAGTATTTAGCTCTGTTATCCATATCCTGAGCAGTACATCTCATACCAGCCCAAATATTTGCCATAAGCAAGTTTGCTTTACCAGCCTGTGTAGCATCTTTCTCAATTGCATCTTTAGCTGCAGCTACAGCTTTAGCATGCTGAGAATTTTTGAAGTTGTAAACAGCAAGCTCCATCAAATACTCACCGTCCTTAACTGCATCAGACTCCTCGCTTGCAATAGCCTCCTCCAAGAATTTAACAGCCTCAGCATAGTTATCCTTGCTTCCATGCAATTTATAAAGGAAGTATGAAGATGTGTGTGAAGGCTCAATCTGATGCATAGAAGTTACAGCTTTTAGGAACAAATCAGATTTTACACAAACAGAATCAGCACCCAAAAGAGCAACGATAGGTTTTACAACCTCAATATTATTAGGCTCTGCCTCATATCTAGGGGTAAATACCATTACCAAGTTGTCACAAGTAGCAACACCGCTAGTTACAAAAGCGTTCTCAAAAGCAGCTCTTGCTGTTTTGTTGTCCTCTGTAGGTTTTGCAGCAACCTGAGCCTCCATAATAGGAGATAATTTGGTATATGCCTTCAAAACATCCTCACTGGTAAGTTTCTGATTCTGAAACATAACAGAAGCTTTCTCCATATAAGCAACCAAAAGTGCAGGTTTTGTCTTCTGTCCTGAAACTGCAACAACATCCTCTACAGCTGCCAATACTTTCTCTGGATTTGTCTGACCATAGTAAGAAATCATATCATAAGCAATATTCTCAGTAGCTGCTGCCTTATATTTAGGGAAGTTATCTCTTCTTGTATTGTTGATCAACATGATAGTATCAACAAGACCCTGTCTTACCTGTGCATTTGAAGCATTCTGTCTTACAAGAGCCTGATAGATTTTTCTACCGTCAATAAACATGTTCTGGCTAGCCTTAGGTGGACAGTATTTGAACGCTCCTCTCCACTGGGCAGCAGCCTCTTTCATCTGGCCCTGTTTTAGATGATCTTTGTAGAAGTTAAGATAGCTGACACACTGTACGCTGTCTTTACCATACTTACCTTGAGCATTTGCAGCAAATGAAGCTACAAACAACATAGCAATAACCAAAAAAAGGTTCCTTTTCATAAATTGTTTAGTTAAGTTATTTATTACTGATATTTTTTCTTTATAAACCACAAGTCATGAAGATTGAAGTTAAGATTTAACTGTACATACCTTTCTCTTATCATACCGTTCTCAATAGCACCCCTCTGTCCTAAGTCCAATGACCATGAAATTGCATTATACCATCTGAAAACAGGCATTGACATACCAAAAGTAACACCTGCTGCATTTACCTGATTTCCTCCTATATTAACATAAGACTGGTCATAGTATGCACCAAAACGGTAAGTTACTCTCTTCATGTAATATCTGATATCATACATGTTTGGTGTAAATTCAACTCCCAATCTGAATGAATTTGCCGCACTAGGTCTGAACCCTTCAATTGCCATATTCTCCACTGCGCCCGGCTTCCAGTCCTGTTTTATATAATCAAAACCAAACATCCATTTGTCTTTGCTTCTGACAGAAAATCCCATAGCAATTTCTGAAGGGATTTCCATTGCCAAAGTGTTGTATTTTACAAATGAGTTTGTATCCAAGTTTGTAGAACTTCCAGTATATGCATATTTTGTGTATTCACCTTTAAGTTTAGTAGCCATCCTGTATGTTGCACCTGGTGCAAGCTCAACTTTTTTTCCAAGAGGAAAAAA
>JAZTYE010000134.1:0-30914 GCA_045636765.1 Candidatus Egerieisoma sp. | reverse complement strand
GCCAAGGGCGGTTATATCTATACATGGCTTGCTTATGATTACAAAAGGGATTTGGGCAATGGCATTATGGCATCAATGACCCGTTCAAGAAGCAGGGTGAATACGTTATACGGGCAGCTTAACGGGGAGTATACCCCTGTAAAGGAGTGGTATTTTACTGCCAATCTTTCTGCGCACCAGCATTTTGTGCAAAGTGAGGATAAGAATATCATCCTGCAGGAAGGGGACAAGGCAATTGTGGGGTATGACAAGGCAAGGGTGGAGTTGTCGGGAAGCATATCTGCAAAATGGCGCCCTGTAGAGAGGTTTGCAATGTCTTTGGTACTGAGGGAGGAGATGTATGGCAGCCAGTGGGCTCCACTCATTCCTGCATTTTTTGTTGATGGGGTTGTTTCCCATAAGGGGAATGTGGTGCTCAAGGCCTCCATCTCCAGAAATTACCGGTTCCCAACGCTTAATGATATGTATTTCTTGCCTGGAGGAAATCCGGATTTGAAACATGAGAACGGTTTTACCTATGATGCGGGGGCAAACTTTGAGGTGGGGAGCAGCGGCAGATATAATTTGAAAGGTGGAGTTTCCTGGTTTGATTCTTATATAGATAACTGGATTATCTGGCTCCCGACAACCAAAGGATTTTTCTCCCCCCGCAATATAAAAAGGGTGCATGCATATGGTGTGGAGAGCAACGGAGCCTTTGAGATGGCCCTTTCTCCAGACTGGAAACTGGATATGCAGGGGACCTGGTCATGGACCCCTTCTGTAAATGAAGGTGAGCCGATGAGTCCGGCAGACCAGTCTGTAGGGAAGCAGCTGCCGTATGTGCCGGAGTATTCTGCTACAGTGAACGGACGTTTGAGTTACAGAAGCTGGTCTTTTCTGTACAAGTGGTGCTATTATAGCCGCAGATATACCATGTCAAGCAATGATATTACCCTTACCGGCTCTTTGCCAAAATATTTTATGAGTTCCATAACATTGGAGAAAAGTGTACAGCTAAAGTGGGCTGATCTCTCCCTTAAAGGTACTGTAAATAACCTCTTTAATGAGGATTATCTCTCTGTTTTAGCCCGTCCTATGCCTGGTATAAACTTTGAGTTTTTTATAGGCATTACACCAAAATTTGGAACAGATTGATAACTTTTTAACATTATTTGTATTATTTGGATAAAAAAGTATTATATTTGTATTGCTTTTGAAAAATAAAGTCCATTTTATTTCTTGTACTTATTTCTATTAATTTATAAATAGGTTTTTTGTTATTTTGAAAAAAGGTTGCCCTGCACCGGCAACCTTTTTTTATCTTTGTACTTTATCACGGCTGTAATATGAACAGAACAGTTTTTGACCCGTTGCGTAAAAAGAGTGTTGCACTTACCCCGGAGGAGGAGGTGAGACAGTTTTTTATTGGGTGGCTCAACAGGGAGAGGAACTGGCCCCTTGCACTTATGGCAAGCGAATACGCACTCAAGTTCAACGGGCGCAGTTACAGGTGTGATATTGTTGCTTTCAACAGAGAGCTGCAGCCGCAGATTATAGTTGAGTGCAAGGCTCCGGATGTAAAGCTGGGGCAGCAGGTGGTGGATCAGGTGATCACATATAACATGATACTTAAAGTGCCGTATATTGTTATTACCAATGGCGGAACCACCTATATTTGCAGTTTGAATAAGGAGACGGGGAAATATGAGTATGTTGCCAACTTGCCGTATTACCCCAATATTTGATTTGGGAGATGGAATATTTGAAGAGTAAAATATTTAGGATAGTATCTTCTGCTGCCAAAGAGCAGGGGGTAAGGGCTTTCGTCATTGGCGGATATGTGAGGGATTGTTTTTTGGGAAGGCCTTGTAAAGATATAGATATTGTAGTTGAGGGAAGCGGCATTGAGCTTGCGGAACTTGTTGCCAAAAAAGTGGGCAGCAAGCTTTCTGTGTTCAAGAATTTTGGTACCGCCATGCTCAGATACAAGGAAGACCGCAAGAGTGAGGATTGGATGGAGATTGAGTTTGTGGGGGCCAGAAAGGAGTCTTACAGAAGGGAGTCGCGCAAGCCAATTGTAGAGGACGGTACACTTGAGGAGGACCAGCAGAGAAGGGACTTTACAATAAATGCATTGGCATTCAGCCTTCAGGAGGAGGATTACGGTGCCCTTGTAGATCCTTTCAACGGTATGGAGGATTTGCGCAACGGCATTATAAGAACCCCGCTGGATCCTGATACCACATACTCTGATGATCCGCTGAGGATGATCAGAGCCATAAGATTTGCCACACAGTTGGGATTTACCATTATACCTGAGTCTTTGGAGAGCATAGAGAGGAATAAGGAGAGATTGGGTATCCTTTCACGGGAGAGGATTGCAGAGGAGCTGCACAAGATACTCAAGGCTCCAAAACCTTCTATAGGCTTCTACCTTTTGCAACAGACCGGTCTTCTGCAGCAGTTCCTGCCACAGATAAGCAATCTGAGGGGTGTTGAGACATTGGACGGCAAAGGTCACAAGGATATTTTTGCCCACACATTGCAGGTTCTCGACAATATTTGCCCCAATACGGACAACCTTTGGCTCAGATGGGCTGCCCTGCTGCATGATATAGGAAAACCTTCTACCAAGAAATATGAGCCCGGTATTGGCTGGACATTCCACAGTCATGATTTTATTGGCGGAAAGATGGTTCCCGGAGTGTTCAAGCAGCTTAAGATGCCTCTTAACGAGAAGATGAAATATGTGCAGAAGATAGTACAGCTCCATCTTCGCCCTATAGCATTGGCACAGGAGGAGGTTACAGATTCGGCAGTAAGGCGCCTGTTGTTTGATGCCGGAGACGATGTTGATGACCTTATGACATTGTGTGAGGCGGATATCACTTCCAAGAATGACAAGCTTGTACAGAAGCACAAGCGCAACTTTGCACTTGTTAGGGATAAGCTCATTGAGGTTGAACAGAAGGATGCAATCAGAAATTTCCAGAACCCTATTACCGGAGAACTTATAATGGGCAAGTACAATATTCCGCCTTGCAAGGAGATTGGTATAATTAAGGAGTTTGTAAAAGAGGCTATATTGGAGGGTACAATTGAAAACAATTATGATCAGGCATACGCCCTGATGGAGCAGAAAGCAAAAGAAATGGGGCTGTAGAAGCCCCATTTCTCTATAATTGTTTATTGGTAAGAGATTACTGCAAAAGGCTTGATTCAAATGAGTATTTCTCGCCGTACTCCATCATCTGCTCAAGGTAATTGTCATTATAAACTACTTTGTAATCAATAATTTCACCTTTTTTATTGTACTCAGGAGTAATGGTTGGGTTAATGAACCCTTTGTAAGGTTTAAGCTCCAATGAAGCATATCTCTCTTTAACCTCTTTGTGAAGCTCTGGATTTATGTGTACTGCATATTTTTCTACAAGAGCTTTACCTGCCTTGTAATCACCCTCAGATTTGATTCTTTGAACCTCAGCTAAAAGTTTTCCAAACAGACCGCGCAAAGCAGTGTAATCATTAATCTTAAAATATGTCTTGCCATCTCTTGTAACTTTTTCAATTACATCCTGCTCTGCACCTGTATTCTCTTTAAGGCCGTTCTCGTAGCACCACTCTGCAATAAGTTTTCTGTCCTGCATGTGGGCCTCTGTATTTGTCTTGCCAAGCTCAATTCTTACAAACTGTGTAAACAGACCGTTCACAATAAAGTTGATGTACTCAGCTTTATAAGCCTCCTCATTAGGAAGGATACCAAGCTCTACAAGCTTTTTGTCTGCTATGTAGTATAGGCCAAACAAGTCTGCTCTGGCCTCCTCCAATGTAGAGTTGTACTCGGCAAGTGCTGTAGCTGAGACACCTGGAAGCAACTGTCCTGAACCATGGCCAAGACACTCATGCAAATCTGTATGAAGGTTTCCGGTAAGAGAACCGTGCTCTTTAATTAGAGCTTTCTCAACATCACTGTAAGAGAATTCATTTGTAATGCTCTTAGGAGACTCCTCAGCTGCCATATTGTATGCATCGGTAATGTTTGCAATGGTAACAGATTTTGAACCGTACTCCTTCCTTATCCAGTTTGAGTTAGGCAAGTTGATTCCAATAGGGGTTGCAGGGAAACAGTCACCGCCAATGCATGCAACATTGATGACTTTTGCAGTTACACCCTTAACCTCCTTTTTCTTGAACTCAGGTTTTACAGGGGAGTTGTCCTCAAACCACTGTGCATTGTCGCTGATGATCTGAGTTCTTCTAGAAGCTTCTATATCCTTGAAGTTTACAGAAGATTCCCAAGTGGCCTTTCTGCCAAGAGGGTCATTATAGTCCTCAATGAATCCGTTGATGAAATCTACCTGTCCCTGGTTCTCCTGTACCCATGCCACGTTATACTCGTCCCATGTCTCCAATGAACCTGTTTTGTAGTACTCTATAAGTTTCTGGATATAATCTTTCTGGGCATCATTCTCTGCATACTCAATTGCTTTACCAAGATGCAGAATAATGGCGTTGATTGAATTTGAATATCTTCCGCCAACTTTGTTCACCTCCTCAATAAGCTTGCCGTCTTTTTTTACAAGTCTGGTATTTATACCGTAGGCAAGAGGTGTAGGATCATTAGGATCCTCCATAGCTGCATAGAATTTGTTTACCTCATCTTTTGTTATACCCTCACCATAGAAGTTTACTGCAGATGCTGCAATAAGGTCCTTCTCAGAACCTGTGTATTTTCTCTGCGGATATAGTTCAGGGTCAAAAATTATAGGAAGGTAATCATATGCAGACGGCTCCATGCCAAGTGAATCCATAAGGGACTTAAAGTATTCCTGAGAGCACTCGGGCATAAATTTGTCCTCTGCATAATGGTGGTGGATACCGTTGCTGAAGAATACCCTTTTTGCATAAGTAAGGAACTGCTCCCACTCCTGGCATTCCTTATCTCCGGTATAACCTTTGATTATTCTCTCAAGTATTTTTCTAATGCCAATATTGTGCTTGAAATTCTGGTTGAAAAGGATATCCCTACCACATTTGCCAGCCTCACTCAAATGGTAGACATAGGCTTTCTGTTGTAGTGACAATGAATCCCAACCTGGAATCCTGTATCTTAGAATCTGCAAGTCTGCAAATTCATCTACCGTATATTTGAACGGCTCTTCATTTGATTGGCCTACCTGTGAGCATGATACAGCTCCAAGGCCAAGCCCGCATACGCATAGCATAGTTTTAATGAAATTCATGTTTTTTAAGTTATTGATTTTTTAGTTTACTTGTTCTCTTTACCAAAAAATATCTTTCTGTACATCTTTATAATAGAGTCCATAAAGAAACTGTCTCTCTTTAAATAGACAATAATGAGACAGATTGCAAAAATAAGTAAAACTATAAAGAATCCCAATGCAAAACTTCCTGTAAGCTCTGCTATAAAAAACGCAATGGCTATACCTGAAAGCTGAAGTATTACGGCTCCAAGCATTGTAACTACAAGAGCTGCAAGGGCTCTGCTTGAAATGAGAGAAAAATTCTCAACCAGCCTCTCCTTGCAGCTGTTCACTTTAAGGTTTATATAACCTTTTATAAGATCTGAAATCTCATTCATGAGCTACCTTTTCCTTTAGGTTCTCATATTCCTGCTGAGCTCTCTCTTTAAGTTTTTTGCGGGTATTCTCTCCAGAATCCGGTGCAAACAACAAAGCTGCAGCTGCCCCTACCAGGGCACCACCCATAAAGGCAATAATACCGTTAGCTTTCATAATCATAGATATTTTAATTTTTTTTCTAAATTTGTCAGCTATTTAACACTTTAGGGTGCAGTTAAGTTTAATTGGATATCAATAAAATGGGAAAGGGTTTACTTACTATAATATTGCTTATTGTCTCAAATAGTTTCATGACTTTGGCGTGGTATGGCCATCTCAAATTTGGGGCTGACAAAATGTTGCCAAAATGGGGCATGTTTGGGATTATTGCAATAAGCTGGCTCATAGCTTTTTTTGAGTACTGTTTTCAGGTGCCTGCCAACAGGATTGGATCAGATATGCATGGCGGTCCGTTTTCACTAATACAGCTTAAGGTAATACAGGAGGTTATAACACTTCTTATTTTTGTGGCATTCTCTGCATTGTTTTTTAAGACAGAGAGTTTTAGGATGAATCATCTTATTGCCTTTGTTTTTCTGGTACTTGCAGTTTATTTTGTATTCAAGCATTAGGGGAGTTATGGGTATGTTAAAGGGTATATTTTGTATTCTTGCGGCATTTGTCCTAATATCATGTGATCCTATAGGAAAAAATCCGCCCGAGTTTGAGGTTAAGGATAAGACCGTACTCATATATATGGTTGCAAACAATAATCTTAGCAGTAATGCCACTTCAAATATTGATGATTTGAAATCTGGATATATTCCAGAAGAAGGCAATCTGCTTATATATCTTCATGATGCCAAGAATATTCCAATATTGCTTAAATTACACAAGGGTACTGATGGTAAGACATTGCAGGATACTGTATACCGTTTTCCTATAAGAAACTCTGCCGAGCCAGAAACACTTACAAGTGTAATGTCAGTTACAAAGACCATGTTTCCGGCCAATGAGTACGGTATGTTCCTGTGGTCACATGGTACAGGATGGTTGCCGGAGGGCTATTATTCAACAAAATCGTTCGGAGCAGAAAATGGGGTGGAAATGGATATAAAAGATTTGGTAAAAGCACTCCCTTACAAACTCTCATTTGTAGTATATGATGCATGTCTTATGGGTAGTATTGAGGTTGCATATCAGATGAAAGATTCAGTAGATTACATCATTTCATCTCCGGCCGAGATACTTTCCAATGGATTCCCATACGGAAAAATAATGGAACATATTTTCCGTACCCCTACAGATTTGCAGGGTGTGGCTAAAGAGTTCTATGATTTCTACAACTCCCAAAGCGGCAGCAGCCGTTCTGCTACAATATCTGTGGTAAAGGCTAAAGCTCTAGGAGAAGTGGCTGCCGCTGCAGCTCCGCTGTTTGAAAAATATAGAGACAAATTATCCTCATTTAGCCAATACGATGTGCAGCGTTATTACAGGTCTGACAGAAAATGGTTCTTTGATTTTGGGGACCTCATGATTCAGCTGGCAGGTGAGCAGGAGGCAACCCCTGTAATGGAGGCATTGGACAAAGCGGTCATATATAAAGCTGCAACACCAGAATTTCTTGGGATAAAAATAAATCCAAAGAAATACTCAGGACTAAGTACATATATTCCTTTATATCCGTCAGACCCGGAACTGGATGCCTATTACAAGGAGTTACAGTGGAACAAGGATGTACAGATGCTGGCGGATTAATGTATTATTCCCGATATCAGCTCCATTAACAGGTCCCCATCAGAGGCAAGGCCAGCGGAGCCGCTTTTCCCTTTAAGGTCAAATTCCTTAATAAGGGCAATAACATGCATAGTCTTTTTAAGTGAAAAGACCCTCATTGCAGCAGCATACTCCTTAATTTGTCCCTGGGAAAAAATGCCTGCTTTCCTAATAGCATTTTCCATCATTCCCCCATCCTGTGCATAATAAGCATGGCATTTGAGCAGTTTTGAAAAGAAGAAGAACATTGCCCCAAGGGTTAGCTGGAGCGGGTATTTTTTAGAATTTGCAGCAAAAAATCCGGCAATCTTGTAGGCTTTGTCATAATCTTTGAATACCAGTGATTTGGATAGCTCAAAAGCCGAGAACTCCCTGCTTATGCCAATATTTGTCTCAACATCCTTAACTGTAATATCCTTTTTGTCCAAAGGCATTCCCTTAAATAGTTTATCTGCTTCTAGGACAATTTTTCTGAGTGCATTACCGGTGTGTTCAGCCATAAGGGAGGCTGCGTCGGGAGTAATTGAATATCCTTTCTCCTGCATATAGGTTGTGATCCACTTGGCAACATTCCATTCACTTATTGCTACTGACTCAAATATTACACACTTCCCACCCTTTGCTTTTTTATAGAAAGCTGTTCGCTTGTCAACAGATTTTCCTGTAAAGGCCAGTACCAGCACAGTTTCTGGGACAGGATTCTCTACATATCCCTCTAGTATGCCCAGTTTGTCCAGATGTTGTGCCTCTTTAACCATAACAAGCTGTCTTGGAGCAAACATTGGGTATCTGCGACAAGCCTGAAGGATATTTTCTGCACTTGTGTCCTGGGCATATACCACAGATTGGTTAAAATCCCTTTCATGCGGCTGGAGCACATTCTGTAAAATGGCCTCTAAAATAAGGTCTGAATAATAGGGCTCTTCCCCCATGAGGATATACACAGGGGCAAATCTGTTACCCTTAATGTCTCCCATTATGGTGTTGAACTGTACAAATATATCCTGATCTGTCTGTTTGGCCATTTTACCTGATTTTAGTCATGTATACAAAATTAATTATTTATTATCTTTACAAAAAAAAAGATATGAAAATAGCAGTTCCAACAAGAGATAATGTAGTGGACAACCATTTTGGCCACTGCGCGTATTACACAATTTATACAATTGAAGAAAATAAAGTTACCGGCAAAGAGACTATGCCTTCTCCACAAGGTTGCGGTTGCAAATCAAATATAGCTCCAATACTTCATAATATGGGAGTGGAGATTATGTTGGCAGGCAATATGGGAGAAGGTGCAAAGAATGTTCTGAGAAACAATAATATTGCAGTTATCAGGGGTTGCAGCGGTCTTGTAGATGAGCTTGTTGAGGCTTATCTTAGAGGTGAGGTGAAAGATAATGGTGAGGTTTGCCACCATCATGAGTGTCATTAATAATTTGTCGGGAAGAGATATGAATATAGAAGAGAGGGTAAATAGGGCTGTAGAGCTTTTTAAAGAGGGTTATAACTGTTCACAGAGTGTTGTTGGTGCATATGCAGATATGTATGGTTTCACACAGGAACAGGCCTTAAAGATGGCCGCTTCATTTGGAGCCGGAATAGGACGTATGAGGGAGACCTGTGGTGCTGCCTGCGGAATGTTTCTGCTTGCAGGGCTTGAAACAGGCTGTACAGATCCAAAAGACAATGCAGGTAAAGGGGCCAATTATGCTGTAGTGCAGGATATGGCTGCAAAGTTTGTGCAGATTAACGGCTCTCTTATTTGTGCAGAGCTCCTTGGATTGAGGGAGAAAGCGCAGACCGGAGTTGGTGCGCCAACCCAGCCGCAGGAACGGAATGCGGAGTATTATAAGAAACGTCCTTGCGTGGAGATGGTAAGGACAGCAGCTCAGATTTTTGGAGAATACTTACTAACCAAACAACAATAACAATTATGAAGAAAAGTTTATTTATTATGATTGCTCTCATGTTGCTTGGCATACAGGCACATGCTCAAGGTATTAATGGAACCAGACACGCAATTGGTGTAAGGGGAGGATGGGGAGCTGAGATCTCGTATCAGGGATATGTAGCACCTGTAAATAGAATTGAGGGTACAATTGGTATAAACCGTTTTGGTTTCTCAGTAGAGGGAATGTACCAGTTTATGAACGACATCAATGCAGATGCATCCGGTGAGTTTAAATGGTATTATGGTGCTGGAGCCGGTTTGGGTGCGTGGAACCATAAAGATTACAAGACTGGTTTTTCTTTTGGAATTCTGGGACAAGCAGGTATAGAGTACTCTTTTGCCAAAGTTCCAATTATGGTTTCACTAGATTACAGACCTGGATTCTATCTTGTTCCTGAGTTCAATTTTGACTGGAGCGGGTTTGCACTTGGAATAAGATATTGTTTCTAGGATCTGTTGATTGTCAAAAATAAAAGGAGGCCTCACATCAACATGAGGCCTCCTTTTTTGTTATTTGTCTTTCCTTAAATCTTCTTTACCTGTTACATACTCTTTATACAAACCTTGTCTGTTTGGAAGGTGATCCAAGTTGCCGAGGCCGTACATGATAATGGCTGTTACAACTGAGGTATGGTCTTGATACTCAGGTATACTCTTGTTAAACAAATCGCGCTCAGTGTGCCAAATCTCACCATAGTTGAAATTGTATCCTTTAGGGTCTGCAAGGTTAAGGCCAATAGCAGGACATCCGTTCATTACAAAGTATGCGTGGTCTGATCCTCCTGCAGTTGTAGGAACAGGACCAGGAGCAGATTTACTCTTGTTTACAACAAACGGAAAATCCGGGTTTATTCTGTTGATAGGCTCGCAAACCTGTACATAATCGTCATACATTGCAGCAGGTACAGTAATTCCAACAGGAACAAGAGGACCACCATCTCTGTTGAAATAGTTTGCAATATTGTTAAGATTTACTGTTTTTGACTCTACAAAGTATTTGCTGCCCCAAAGGCCAAACTCCTCTGCAGCCCAAACGCAGAACAAAAGGGTTCTTTTAGGTTTTGCACCTGCCTCAGAAAGAAGTCTTGCAGCCTCCATAGCAGGAGCAACTCCAACGCAGCAGTCTACACCACCTGTAGCCACATCAAATGCATCCAAGTGACCGCCAGCAAGTACATATTCGTCTGGGAACTCAGTACCTTTCATTACACCAATATAGTTGTGGAATTTGACAGGGCCCATTTTAAAGTGGTTTCTGATATCAAACTCCAACTGGAAGTACTCTCTTCTGTCAACCATTTTGGCAATCTCATTGTACTGGTCCTCATTAAGTTTTATATCCGGAATCTGAGGAAGAGTCTCCCATGTCATATCCATACAGTTCTTTCTGTCATATAGGGCACGGATAGGAATAGAAGATGACTGAATGATGCCAAGGATACCTGCATCTACCATCTGTTTGTAGAACAAAGCAGGCTCATACTCCACAGGTATAAGCTCTTTTGGTTGTGGAGCAGGTTGTCCTTTCTTAACCTTAGGAGGGTTATTCTTAAGGTTTCTGTTGTACATCATAATCTCCCTGTTCTGTTTCTCAATCTCAATGTTTTTTGCAATTTTTGCTGCGCGGATGCTGTCTCCTTTGGCTGAATAGTCAATTGGCCAACCTGAATTGGTGCCGCCAATAAGTACCCACGCACCCTTAAGGGTTCCAACCATTCTGTCAAACTCTGCCTGAGTTTTTGGCTCCTTTACAACATGTCCCCTTTGTACACCCTTTGTGCCGGCAGTATAAGACGGAGTTGCAAAATGAAGGGTTTGGCCGCTGCCACCCAACATTCTTCCAAACCAAGGACCGCGGTTGAATCCTACAGGCATCTGGCCAACCTCCTGTTTCCAAACCTCAAGTCCCCATTTTTTGAACATATACTCAATCCAGTCGCCCGCATTTTCGTATGCATCAGAACCTACAAGACGGCCGCCAAATCTGTTTGAAAGGATATCAACCCACTCTGTTGTATGATTGTCGGTCTGTCCCAATTCAATTACCTTGTCTACTACAGGACCGTTGTTTTGTGCCTGCACATTTGCAGATCCAAAACAGATAAGTGCTACAACTAATGTAGCCAATGATAAAAATCGTTTCATTGTGTATTTGTTTTTTAAGTTAATTTTTCCCTTTTGCAATACAGATGTATTGTTACGCCTATACCTACAGTTGCAAGGATTGCAATTACAAGCATGTTTGTATGGAATATTGCCATGCAGGCGCCCAAAGTGAGCCATAAAGTTAATAAAATTCTTCTTAATTGGGCTTTGGGAATGCCTTTTCTAGAAAAATATGATTTGATGTACGGTGCAAGATATCTGTTGGAGAGGAGCATTTTTACTCCACTTCTTGAGGAGCGCATATATAGCCACAATGCCAGCAGAAGAAGCGGGGTTGTAGGCAACACCGGGAGAAATATTCCTGCAAAAGCCAGTCCGGTACAGAGTGATGCAAGTGTAATGTATAGGTATTTCTTCATTTTTTTTCTTATATTCGCAAAGATAAACCTAATATCATAATTATGTCTTGTTTTACACCCCTTTCTTTTGATATCAGCAGTTTTGTTGATATGTTGTCAGGAGCCTTATGGGGATGGCCTACAATCATTCTCCTTTTTGGCACACACCTGTTCCTTACAGTTGTACTTAAGTTCCCGCAGAGGAAAATATTTAAGGCCATAAAGTTGTCCTTTACCAAAGATCCCGATGCATCTGGAGATGTGAGCCAGTTTGGAGCATTGGCAACCTCATTGGCAGCCACAATTGGAACAGGAAACATTATAGGTGTTGCAACTGCAATAACCTTGGGTGGCCCAGGAGCAGTGCTCTGGTGCTGGATGGCAGGTTTCTTTGGTATAGCAACCAAATACGGAGAGGGACTTCTTGCAATAAAATATAGGGTGAAGTCTCCCGACGGAACCATGATTGGAGGCCCTATGTATGCCCTTGAGAGGGGCCTTAAGATGAAATGGCTTGCAGTGGTGTTCTGTGTCTTTACAGCACTTGCTGCCTTTGGTATAGGTAACTCAGTGCAGTCAAATGCAATTTCGAGCCTCCTTGCACAGCCTGGCCTGTTGGGCGACTGGTACACAGGCATATCTACCCAGACAACAGGTCTTGTAGTGGCAGCCCTTGTGGCCCTTGTAGTTGTCTTTGGCGTAAAGGCTATTGCAAAGGTTTGTGAGATGCTTGTTCCGTTCATGGCAATTTTCTATGTCTTGGGATGTGTGATAATCCTTTTCATAAACGGCGAGTATCTTGGTGATGCGCTCAGACTTATTGTAGAGTCTGCATTTACCCCTCAGGCAGCTGGTGGCGGTTTTGTTGGAGGTACTGTAATGATGGCTGCAAGGTTCGGTATTGCAAGAGGATTGTTCTCAAATGAATCTGGTTTGGGTTCAGCTCCAATTGTAGCTGCAGCGGCCCAGACAAGAAATCCTGTACGTCAGGCAATGGTTTCATCAACAGCCACTTTCTGGGATACCGTTGTTGTATGTGCCCTTACCGGTCTTGTAATTGTGAGCAGCATTATAGCATATCCTCATATAAGCGTAACCGACGGCGCAAAACTTACCCATCTTGCTTTTGCTGAGATTCCGTATGTAGGAACACCGGTATTGGTGGTAGGTCTTATTACATTTACTTTCTCCACTATCCTTGGCTGGTGCTATTATGGAGAGAAAGCTATCCAGTACATTGCAGGAAGAAAGACAATATATGTGTTCAGGGCTGCCTGGATTGTAGTGGCTTATTTGGGTGCAAATGTGGATCTTGCCCTTGTATGGAGCATAGCAGACTGTGCAAATGCCCTTATGGCCTTTCCTAACCTTATATCATTGTTGCTGTTGAGCGGTGTAATTGTAAAGGAGACAAACAAATACTTGTGGGGCAACAGGCTTGATGAGTACTCAAACGAAGAACCTCCAGTGGTAGAGGATTAAATTATTACCCATGAAGAGAAACTTAACTTAAAATATTTACATATGAAAAAACTTCTATTCTTATTGTGCTTAGGAGGATTTATCTTACAAGCTTGTGGACCGGCACAAGTCCTTAGCGTTTCCTCTGTTTCGTATCAGTCTGTAAGGAATGTTAAAGATGATGTTCCGGAAAAAGCGCCAAAAGACGCAAAAATTATGGTAAAATACAGCCTTTCTACAAACGGTGCGTTAAGCGTGTATGTAGAGAATCTTACAGACAGCATTATGGTAATTGACAGGACAAGGTCATTTTTTGTGAACTCCAACGGTACTTCCACTGCATATTATGACCCAACTGTAAAAACATCAACTGTTACAGATTTAAATTCCACTACATCTGGATCTACCGTAAATTTAGGAGCAATTGGTAGTGCTCTTGGAATAGGAGGAGCTTTGGGAACAGCATTAAACGGTATTAATGTGGGAAAAGAGACTACAGGAGGTACGAGTGTCTCAAATACTACCTATACAGTAGACCAGCCGACAGTAGCTGTAGGACCAAGAGGCTCAATTAATATGTCAAGGACATTCAATGTTATAGGTGTAGGGAAAGATTTTCTGCAGGCTCTTGATAATGAGACCAAACACAGTGCAAGTGAATTTGTATTGCTATATGACAACCCTGTAAAATCTGTAGGCTCATTCAGCGTTACAATATCATACTCGCTTGATGGCGGAAAAACAATTGACAAGATAACAAGCAATTATTATGTAAATTCTGTGGTTATGTCTCATGTGAAATCTCACGGCAAGACCAATGCTCCGCTCAGATATGTGTTGTCCAATAAAGAAGGTGTATTGGATGATCCATGGTTCATGTTATATTTCAATTCTAATGTATATTCAAAAGATACTTACTACTCTGGAAGTTATCTATATGACTATAAATAATAAACTTTGCAGATTATGAAACATTTACTATATATAAGCGTAGTTTTGCTGGCACTCTCTTCATGTGCAACAAAATATCGTTCACTTGTGGTAACAGGTAAACCTGGTACAGTTATATTAACTGGTGAAAATGTGATTGGTACCATTTCAAATTCTGGCTCGGCAGAAATACAGTTGAAGGCAGATACATACCATTCCTATTTGTTGGCCAAGTCTCCGGATTCAGACAAATATATTCCATTTGCACTGGAGTTTGAGAAAAAAACAAAAAAACACTTTTTATTGAAAACTGCTCAATATGCAGGAGCTGGAGTGGCTTTTGCAGGAGCGAGTACTGAGCTTATTGGTGCAATTATGGGAGTTGCTGCGGCTAAAGAAGAAGATGAAGATCTTGAAAAGACAGCTACAACGTTTATGCTGGCAGGATTGGGAGGTGTACTTGCAGGAATTGGTATTGGTTGGCCTGCAGCTATGGCAATAGAAAATAATCATGATGTTCAATTCGGTTATGTTTATAACCCTATTCAAAGCACCAATAATGATATATATATAAAACCAAGGGCCAAGAAGGCGGCTCCGGTTGTTGTTGAACAAGAAAAAGAAGAGGTGAAAGAGGATATAAATGAAGTGGAATATGTTGAGTATGAGATAAAATCTGGAGATACCTTATCTGGGATAGCAAAAAAATTCAATGTAAGCCAGAACAGTATTCTTAAGGCAAATAATATGAGTTCCAATTCAACAATATACCCGGGCAAGAAAATAAAAATAGCACTGAACCTATAGCAAAAAAATCCCTTGTTTAACAAGGGATTTTTTTTATCCTATAAGTGAGGAGATGTTAGTTACAAACAGTTTTACGGCCATTGCAAGGAGGATAATTCCAAAGAATTTGCGGAGGACATAAATTACCCCCTGACCAAAGATCTTCTCAATCCAATCCAGGCGTGTAAGAACTATATATACAAATACCATGTTCAGAAGGATAGCTACAATGATGTTCTCTATCTGGAACTCTGCCCTTAGGGAAAGGAGTGTGGTAAGTGTACCTGCACCTGCAATAAGTGGAAATACCAGAGGAACAAGAGTGGCACTTCCTTTAGGGCCGTCATTTTTCATAAGCTCCACTCCAAGGATCATTTCAATTGCCAGTACAAGAATTACAATAGCACCAGCAACAGCAAAAGACTGGATGTCCACACCAAAAAGTGAGAGCAGACCATCTCCTGCAAAAAGGAATGCAATGAAGATAATAATGGAGCTGATTACGGCTGAAACGGGCTGTATGGTGTTTCCTTTCCTTTTTAGCTCCAGAATAATTGGAATTGAACCGGTAATATCAATTATTGCAAACAGCACCATAAAGGCGCTCAGGATCTCTTTCACGCTGAATTCTAGGCTCATAAGTAAAATTTTTTTATGGTTTTATTTGCAAAGATAAAATTTAGTTTTTAACTTTATCACAAGAAATTTGACGAAACTAACCTATTAAATGCAACTAAGATGAAAGAATTGATTGAGAAAATTAAAATTGAGATGGAGGCATTTTGTAAAGATGCAGACGCTCAGCTAGTTAAGGGTAACAAGGCAGCTGGTACACGTGCTAGAAAATCTGCTCTTGAGCTTAGCAAAATGATGAAAGAGTTCAGAAAAGTTTCTGTAGAGGCTAGCAAAAACTAATCACATACTCTAAAAGATTAAAAATTACCAACATACAGGAAGGATTATTCCTGTATGTTTTTTTTTGTCCCATAGCCATACCTTTCCGGATTCAAACTTGGCGGCATCCATTGTGTAGTTATTGGTAACCTCACTGTCATCTGTATTGGAGATAACATAAACCTCAATTGTCTCATTGAGTGTAGCAGGGAAGGAACTCAGTTGTATGTGTACATAGCTGTTCTGGTTGTCGTGCTGTAATCTTATATGTCGTCTTCTTTTATTAATGCTCCTCTGGGAATCTTCTTGTGAGTATTTGAAGAGATATTTTCCATCTGCAAGCATTCCGGCATCATCTTCTTTTAGAAAGTCCTTAAGTTCAGCATAGTCCCTTCTTGGCCCGTCTATATTGCAGCCGGCAAACAAAATGGTAATAAACAAAACAGCGGCACACTTAATCCAATTTAATTTTCTTGTATATTTTTTCACTTGATGCATCTGTGTATCTTATTTCAACTTCAATTTCCAGTTCTTTATATTCCTCAGGGATAATATAATCTGCAGATGTCTGCATGCCATTTATATACCATGTTACCGAAGTGGCATCTTCAGGCAGATTGAATACCCTCATATCCATTTTGCCTCTACTCTTCCTGCCCATTCCCCCTAAAAATATGAAAGGGTATGGTGAACTTATCTCCAGTGTTGCAAATTGTTCATATAACGGTACACCATATTCCATACTGTTGAACGAGCGGATTGAGATGTCATATTTGCACCCGGGTTCAAGCCCCTTAATTGAGTGTTCTGTCTTGTCTGTAATGCTTGTCTTAAATAGCTCCTCATTTTCTTTTTTACACTCTATAATCCATAGGGAAGCATTGCCGCTGCTTTCCCACTCCAAATGCACATCTTTTTGCATTGGATATACTTTCAGCTCTTTTACTGTTGGCAATGAACTGTTATGGGAGTAATCTCTAATGGTTTTGAAAGATGTTTTCCCATCTGTAACTTTAATGTCCGTAATTCCTATTCCTACAGCATAACCATCCCATTCCTTAAGGAGAGAGGGGGTGTTGGAAGAGAGCAATTTGTCAATTTTTCCTTGTCCTGGGAAAAATACCCCCTCAATGCCGCACCCTTTGCCCATTGCAGGTAGCAATCTGGCGCACTCATGTTCTGCAAAAGTGTTTATGTTGTTAAATTCCCACCTCATGGAAGATTCCATTCCCCCATATATGCTTCCCGACATATCTACATGATAAACTACCATTCCACTTCCCCCAATATATTTATCCCAGCCGGAGGCTTCCCTGCATTCTACAAGAAAGTATTCACCTTGTTTTGCAGCAGGAATCCTGTATATCTTTTCTGAACTGGCAACAGGTAGAATGGTGTATGATTTGTCGGGAAGAAGATTTTCAACCATTCCCATTCCCAGCAGTTCTCTCTCAATTGCACAAAGGTTGGGAGGGGTATTCCCATTGTTGAGGAAGTTGCCTGCATCCATTATTGACAGGGATCCATATAGGGCGGGGGAGAGTCCCTCTTCTTCTCCATTTGTGTCATACAGGTCCGGGAGCCCTAAAGAGTGGAGAAATTCATGGCAAAAAGTTCCTATGGCGGCAAGTTCTGACCCTTGCGCCCCTTTGAGCTCTGCAGAGCATGAGTAGGAGTTTATCTTAAGTCCGTTGCAGTAGATGTTTTGTTCTGATATGTTCATCTGATGGGGCCATATAGAGTTGGGTGATCCCCCCTCAGACTCGCTGTGCCCGGCAAAAATTATTGCTATATTTTCCAGTTCTCCATTGTTGTTGTGGTCTGCAGATGAAAGGTCAAATCCTTGTTCTTCTGCGGCAGCACAAGCATCAATAAGCAGTTGCATAGGGCTTGTGTCATTCTTTGTACCTGCTTGTGCCCCGTATTGGGCTATTGATACAGGCAGGGTTATTACATCTGAAACAGCAAACGAGAATTTCCTGTAACCATTAAAATTTGCATTAAGGTAGTCTGCCGCACTGCCAGTAGCTCTTCCAATATTGTAACCTGGGGTGTTGAGCATGGCGTTAAAGCTTTCTTTTGGATTTTTTGCCGTAAATTTCACATCCTCAAATTCTACCAGCAGTACAGGGTATTTTACTGTTTGGGCAGCACCTTTTGTACCTCTGCTTAGATTGGCAGGTCGTGAGTGTGGAGGCATCTGCAGCAGATTATATTCCCTTATGGCCCGTATGGTTTGGGGCGAGATTCTCCCAGTATTTGCATTATTGCCCGGAATTACCCTTTGGCTTGTTATTTCTTTTCCGTTTGGGGTAAGTATGGCATAATAGAGGTATCCGTCCTCTCCAATTTCAACTATCTTGCCGTCCAGGGTCTGTTTGTAGCCAAAAATATGGTCTCCCATAACCTGTATGGTTACAGATGTGCCATTGGGATTGACAAAATTTTGTAATTTTGGCAATGCTTTTGTTGCCTGCAACATGTTGCACAACAGCAAAAGCGGCACAAGTGTGAGAATATATTTGTGAGGCAGTTTCATATTCATTGTTCAGTTGTGCTAATTTACAATTTTTTAAGAAGAATGGCATTTGTAAGGACTATATTTTTTGTATGTATATTTTCTTTTGCAGGCATTGCTTTGTCTGCACAGGAGGCAGTGCATGTCATAAAGGCGCAAGATGTAGACAAAAATGCCATGCCTGCCCAGAAATGGATAGGTTTTCTCAGTAAATTTTCGTTTTCACCTTACTATTCTTCCAATATGGGGTTAGGTGTGGCATTGGGTTATGCACCATCAAAAGATATGGCAATTGTGGGGAATATTACATCAAAAGGATATGCTTTATTAGGGGTGAAAGGTAACAGGTTGTCTAAAGGGGGAAAGCTTAAGTTCAATTATAATGCTTACTATGGTTTTACACCCGTCCATTTTTGGGGTACAGGATATTTGAATGGTAATGATAATTCAAATAAGATGAGGTATGACAAACAATATGTAGATCTGCAGGGTGGGTTCGTTTATTATACCGGCAAAAAATTCTATTTGGGCCCATCTGTTGGATATGAGCATGTGGGATTGGAAAAATTTGGCTCTTCAAACTATTTCAAGTTAGGTTTTACCGCTGGTTATGATTCCAGAAATAATGCGGCTGCCGCAGAGCGTGGTATAAATGCTGTTCTTAGACAGAGATATTATATTGGCAAATTTGCGGGTACAGCATTCGTTTTTGATACTTATTGCCCTGTATGGAGGGGAGGAGTACTGGCTTTTGATCTTTATTCCGAGTTTACATACTCGCAGGTTCCTTGGTATGAAATGCCTTCAATTGGCGGTTCTTACAGGATGAGGGGCTATTATAAAGGAAGATACCGAGACAACAATATGGTTACAGCCCAGCTTGAGATAAGACAACATATTTGGGAGATTTTCAGTGCTGCAGCGTGGGTTGGGGCAGGTAATGTGTGGGGTAGTGGAGGAGCATTTTCATTTAGGCATACTTTGCCTAACTATGGTATAGGTTTCCGTATAAAGACGGGCAGTGCAATGGCGTTGAGGTTTGATTGGGGATTTGGCAAAAAAGGCCAGAATGGATTCATTCTTGGTATTAATGAAGCATTCTGACCATTTTGTCGTTTGCCTGTGCATTTATTTCTTTCTGGTAAGGGTAGCCTTGCCTGTGTGTTCCTCGCCCGAAACAGGATTCTTTGAGAAAAATTCCATTGTCAGCGATTCTGGAGTCTCTGTATATAGGAGCTCTCCGTTCAAGTTTTGCTGCGTGTCATTAATGCTCATTATTCCAGAATAAGAGATATACGGTTCGCCAACTATGACAACAGCCGAGATGTTTGCTGTAGTGCTGTCATTGTATGAAACTTTACCGCTCATGGTTGTGTCGGCAAAATATTCTACTGCAACAGGTACTGCTATGGTTTCAATGGAAATGTTTCCCAGTGAATCCATAGATGCTATCTGTATTGTATCAATTCCGGTCCATACTCCAACAAGTTTTTCTGTAACGGATCTGCTTTTTGAGCCGCAAGATGCCAAAGAAAATGCCGCAAATAGGGCAATCAATAAAAAAGATTTGGTTTTCATGGTTTGTTTTGTTTAATTTTACATCATCAAATGAGATATTAACTATACAACATACTATGGAATTAGTTCAAAATTCTTTTGCACAGTTGGAGCTTAATTATGCCAACATGCTTCACAACTACAATTATTTCAGATCAAAACTGAAAGATACCACCAAACTGTTGGTGTTGATAAAGGCTAACTCATATGGTCATGGAGCTGTAGAGTTTGCATCTCAAATGGAGAAAGCAGGTGCCAATTACTTTGGAATTGCGCACCCGGTAGAGGGTGTTGAGCTTAGAGAAGGTGGAATAAAGACTCCTATCATTGTTCTTACAGCAGGTACAGATTCATGGGAGGATATTGTAAACCATAATCTGGAGCCATCTTTGCCAACTATAGCTGCCGTAAGAAGTTTTGACTCTTACCTTAAGAGCCGCGAGATAAGCAATTACCCTGCCCATATCAAATTGGATACAGGTATGCACAGATTGGGCTTTATGAAGGATGAGCTTCCAGAGCTTATTGAGTACCTTAAAGACAAACCTAGAATTAAAGTTCAGTCTATTTTCTCACACTTGGCAGGTTCTGATGATCCCCAGCATGATGAGTTTACTTTGGGCCAGATTGACATGTACCGCAAACATGCATCAATGATTGATGCAGTTTTGGATTACAAACCTATCCACCATGTGCTGAACTCTGCAGGTATTGAAAGATTCAGCGAGCACCAGATGGATATGGTGAGACTGGGCATTGGAATTTATGGTATCAGTGCAGTTGATATGAGCAATGTTAAACCTGCGGCTTCGCTTACATGCAAAATTTTGCAGATTAAGGAGCTTACTCCAGCTGATGGTACAGTGGGTTATGGCAGACATGGCAAATTGGATACACCTAAAAAAATAGCAACACTTCCTCTAGGTTATGCAGATGGACTTAACCGCCATTACAGCAGAGGTAATGTCAAATTCTGTGTAAACGGTGTATTGGTTCCAACCATCGGTAACATTTGTATGGATATGTGTATGATTGATATTACAGGTGTTGATGCCAAAGTGGGTGACAAGGTTACAATTTTTGGAGAAAATCCAACAGCAAACGATCATGCAAAGACTTTGGACACCATACCATATGAGATATTCACATCTGTAGCGCGCAGGGTAAAGAGGGTTGTCATAGAATAATTGTCTATGAATAGGATATGTTGCAGGGACGGCCTTTGGCAGCCCCTGCATTTTTTTTACAAAAAATTTTTCCGGTAAAAATAAAATGTGTACTTTTGCGGCTCACAAAAAACAGGGGTATTGAACTGTTTTTTGGTGCAATGGGGTCTGGAAAATCCAGACTGAGTAACACAATTAAACTAAAAAAACAATGAAACACATTTCACTTCAGGGTGTTGCAAGAACTATCGGCAACAAACAGACTCTAAAACAGATCCGCAGAAATGAGCAGGTTCCTTGCGTTATCTACGGTAACAATGTTGAGAACGTAAACTTTGCTCTTGATGTTAAAGAGTTGAAAAAAATTACTCACACTCCAGCTTCTTACATCATTGATATTGATGTTGAGGGTAAAGTATACCAGTGTGTATTCCACGCTATCCAGTATCATCCTGTAACTGATGAGGCTCTTCACGCTGATTTCTTGGCTATCAATCCTGAGAAACCTGTTGTTATTGACGTTCCAGTAGTTATCGTTGGTAACTCTGAGGGTGTTAAACAGGGTGGTAAACTAATGGTTTCTGCAAGAAAACTTAAAGTTTCTGCTCCACTAGAGAACCTTCCAGATACTCTTGAGGTTGATATCACTACTCTAGGTCTTGGCAAAACTATCGTTGCCGGTAACCTAAGCTACGAGGGCGTAAATATCGTTTCTCCTAAAGCAACCATCGTTTGTGCAGTTAAGATGACTCGTGCTGCCCTAGGTGCTGCTGCAGCTGCTAAAGCAGGTAAAAAATAATAACTGAATAATTGTAGGCCGGGTATGAACTTTCTTATTGCAGGATTGGGCAACATTGGTGCTGAATATGCAGATACCCGTCACAATATAGGTTTCAAGGTGCTGGATGCTTTTGCAAAAGCTTCCGGCACCTCTTTTATTTCAGGCAGGTACGGATCTACATGTACTGTCTCGGTAAGGGGGCACAAACTTATTCTTCTAAAGCCCTCAACTTATATGAATCTGAGCGGTAAGGCTGTGAACTACTGGCTTCAGGCAGAAAAGATAAAGCAGGAAAATCTTCTTGTAGTATTGGATGACCTTGCTCTCCCTTTTGGTACCCAGCGTATGCGTAAACAGGGCAGTTCGGGGGGACACAACGGCTTAAAAAATATAGATGAGTGTTTGGGCAATAACTCTTATGCCCGTCTAAGAATAGGTATAAGCGACAATTTTGCAAAAGGCCACCAGGTAGATTATGTTCTTGGCAAATGGACCTCAGAAGAGGAGAAGGAGCTCCCATTCATTGAGAATAATGCAATTGATGCCATTAAGGCATTTGCAACGTTGGGAGTTGACAGGGCTATGAATGTAGCTAATACTAAGAAAGAGAAATAAAAGAGAGAAAGGTCTTGCTGAAAACCGTTACCGCCCGTGGTATCGTGAACGGGAGGGGCCCACGCTTGCGTGGGAGGGATTTAGTTTTCAGAGACCTTTCTCTCTTTTATTTCTTTTGTTTGATTTAGAAATCGAAGTATTTTTCTATATCCCTACGCTCTTTCTTTGTAGGTCTTCCGGTACCACGGTCTCTCTTTAAGAAAATAACCTCATTTGGAGCATTGAGCTTGTCCAGTTCCTCCTGTGGAGTAATGTTTATGGCATATTGAGGAACAAGAGCAGCCCCCTGTCTTTTATCAATAGGGCATATAACCTGATACTGGTATCTTATGGCCCCTTTGCGTACAGTTATTATATCACCCTCCTTAATATCTCTGGATGATTTGGCCTCGGTGCCATTCACATGCACTCTGTTGTTTTTACAGGCCTCTGCAGCCTCAGAACGGGTCTTGAATACCCTTATTGACCACGAAAACTTGTCTATTCTTACAGCAGGTATCATCTTCTTCCTCCCGACAAATATTTTTAGTTACAGCTGCAGTTATGGTCATGGGCATCTCCCCCGCAGCTGCAGTGGTGGTGATGGGTATGTGCATCACAACCGCAGTGGTGGTGGTCATCCCCGCAGTGGCACTCGTCATCATCATCATATACCTCCTGATCTGAAATTATATCCTTGTACGAGCCGTGAGCCTCATCCTCCGGCTCATCATAGTTGAGGTACAGATCAGGTCCATCTGTCAGTTGAGGCATATTAATCTGAAGCAATTGAGGATTTCCCTCTACTGGGACAAGTGCAAAATCCTCCATAGATGCAGGGATGAATATTGTCTCACCTTTTGAGAATGTATATGTAGTATTGTCATTAAGTCTTATTGCAGCGCTTCCTTGTAAGCACATATACACAATAAAGCTTCCAATCTCAGAAGGGATAACCCTCAGTTGTTGTGCAAGATCTATAGTTTTAACAATATATTTGCTTGTATCTACAACTGTGGTATTGCCTGTAACCTCTTTGAAATAGTATTTGTCCTCTTTAAATTTGGAGTAGTCAATTACATCAATTGCATCTTCAAGGTCAATTCTTCTTGCGGTTTTAGGATTGTTTTCCCTTCCCCAGTCATACAGGCGGTATGTGATGTCGGAACTTTGCTGTATCTCAGCAATTACAACTTCTCCTTCAGCTGCATGGATGCATCCCGGCTGAATATATATACAGTCACCTTTTTTAGGTGTATAGCAGTTAAGCAGTTGGGTAACAGTGCCGTCCTTGCATTTGTTATATAACTCTACAGGTGTTACATCCTTGTTGAATCCAACATATAGTTTTGCCCCAGGTTTAGCATCTAGTATATACCACAGCTCCGCTTTTCCGTATGAGTCTTCTCTCTCCATTGCTATTTCATCATTTGGATGCACCTGAACAGAGATTTTATTTTTAATGTCCAGTATCTTTACCAACAAAGGGAAATCTCCATTGTAGTGGGAGAAGATGTTTTCACCAACAAGGTCTCCAAGATATATCTCCATGAGCTCATCCAGAGTATTCCCTGCAAGGTACCCGTTTTGAACTACAGAACTTCCGCCATAAAGGCTCCAAAGCTCCCAGCTCTCTCCAATAGGTTTCTCCAGCATCTCCTGGTCAAATTCCTTGTTCAGATTTTTGACAAGATAATTTCCACCCCATACTCTCTCTCTGGGATCTGCTATGAATTTTAAAGGGTATAGTTTGTTCATAAATCAAATGTTCCTTGTTGGTTTAAAGCTTTTTATTGGCAGCTTTTTATCCAGTATAAACAAGATGAGTGCCAAAGAAACTGCAAAGATAACAAAAACTATGTAGTATAGGTATGGACTGTACAGTTCCATTAAATCTTTATATGTACTGTCTGCCGGCATATTTGGGTACATGAGCTGCAGAAGGTATGCCATACCGTTGTTTACAGCATGGATGAATATACATACTGCAAGTGAGTGTGTCCTCCAGTATACCCATCCCAAAAATGACCCGGCAATAAAAGCCCCTATTGCCTGCCATGGGTTAAGGTGTATTACGGCAAAGAAGAAAGCGCTCCACAGGATTGCTTTCTTGGGGGTTGTGTGGTATAGCAACCCCCTTTCCATAATTCCCCTTAAGAGGAATTCTTCAATTACAGGTGCTGCAACCACTGTTGCGGCAAATGCCCATACAGAGTTGCTCAGTATTTTTTCAAACACTTGTTTTATTGCCTGGGGCATTGGGAGCCAGCAGGAGAGGGGTTCTGTTATGTATCCAATTGCAATCATGGCCACAGCCAAAAGCAGATATGCAGCTATTGCATGGATTTTTCCAAAATCAGGTTCTTCTAATGGTATGGATACACTCCCCTTTCCCTTGGCCCAAAGTATATAGCCAAATGGAGCAATCATAGGGAGAAGGTATGAAACAAGGGGATTCATATCTGCCATATTGTATCCAATTGCAGTGCAGACCATGCCGGTTATACCCCCAATTACAGTTCCTCCAAGTATTATTAGAAAAAAAACAATTACCCAGCATTGAGACAAGCTGGGTAATAGATAAGTTATCCTTTTAAACATAAGTTTCTAAAATAGAGGTGATGGATAAAGTCCCTCCTGGGTAAGCTGTTTAAGTTTTTCAACTACCATAGGCCTGTCTTCCTGGAAAGTTACGCCAAACCATTTGTCGGGAGTAGAAAGGACCTTTACAGAGCCTTTACCGTTTGTAATTGCTTCGTTTACAACATAAGGGATGTAAAACTCTTTCTTAGGCTCATTTTCATTCTTTTTAAGGAACTCTTTGAAAAGTTTTTCTGTCTGGTCAAAGATGTCGGGAGTAAAGCCCCACATGTTCATTGATGCGAATGACTGAGGTGAAAGGTTGTGTAGCTGGCCTTCCATGCCAACACCTGTAATCTGCCCGTCTTTCTCATTGATCTTATGATGTTCCTCTACAGATGTAAGGTAGTTCTCACTATTTACTGTGCATATACCTCTGGAAACTTCACCATTCTCAGACAAAGTCTTGTTAAGATAGAATCCTACCATGCAGTATTTCCCTTTCTGTTGTGCATTCTCTGTAAGGAAGTCTGCAAGAGCTTTGAAAGAATGCTGCCCGTAGAAGTCATCAGCGTTGATTACTGCAGCAGGCTCCTTTACAACTTCTGCTGCCATAAGCATTGCATGAGCTGTTCCCCATGGCTTCTCTCTGCCTGGTTTAAGGGTGAATCCATATGGAAGTTTGTCAAGCTCCTGCTCAACAAATGCTACCTCAATATTTTTGTTGTATTTCTGTGCAATTTTTGCCTCAAACTCTTTTCTGAAATTTTTTCTGACAACAAATACCACTTTGCCAAATCCACCTCTTATGGCGTCATATACAGAATAGTCAAGTATTGTCTCACCATTTGGGCCAACACCATCCATCTGTTTAAGTCCACCATATCTGCTTCCCATGCCGGCAGCCAAAATAATTAATGTAGGTTTCATATTTTTAATGTAATTTTGCAGTAAAATATTGCGCTAATTTAGTAAAAATATGGCAAAAAAATTCATTCTGGCTGTAAAAAGGGGGATTTCAGAATCCAAAGTGTTCAAGGTGGTGAGAAACAAGTATTTTGTAGTTACTGTTTTCTTTCTGGCTTGGGTATTGTTTCTGGATACCAATAATATCTTTGTTTGGATCAATGATATTGGAACAGTAAAGGGTCAGCAGAAACAGAAAGAATATTATCAGCAGGCCATCAAACTCACCGACGAAAAACTTAAAGAGCTTACGTCAAATAAGGACAGCCTGGAGAAATTTGCCCGTGAGCAATATCTCTTCCACGAAAAGGATGAGGAAATCTTTATAGTAGTGGAGTAGCAAGATTATAGCTGCAGATATTCAATCAGATCTGCAAGCGATGCGCTTTCATAGGTTGGACCTCCGTCACACTCCTTGTTATAAGGGTTAAAGTAGAACTGGTCTATTCCAAAAATTTGTGCCCCTTCTATATCATTGTCAAAATCATCACCAATCATAATGGCCTCATTCCTTGCACGGGATGGGGCTTCATTGTAATATTCTGTCCCGCATATGGCCTCAAGTGCTTTGCGGAAAATAACCGGAGAGGGTTTCATTGCACCAACCTCTTCTGATGTTATTACCGCATCTATATATTTATGCAGAGGGGTTGTGTTAAGTTTCCGGTACTGCACCCCCTTGAATCCGTTTGAGATGATGGCAATTTTGCCACCATTACCCTTTATGTACTGGAGTACCTGTTCTGCCCCTTCTATGAGGGTTGTCTCCATAGACATGAACTGCAGATATTGCTCTCCAAATGCAAGGGAGAAATTATGCAGCTCTTCTTGTGTGAACGAGTGAGCCGGCAGGCTCCCTTGTGTGGTTGTGTCCAATATTTCCTGCAGTGTAAACTGAAACCTGTTGCAGCGGAGTTCCTCCTTAAGTATTTCTCCGCGCTCATATTGTTTCCACAGCTCTTGGTTTATAACCTCATATCTCTGAAAAAACTCCTCTTTGTCTGTTACCCCAAACAAGTGTCCCAATTGTTGGGAATCAACAAGCTTAAAAAGGGCACTCTTGGCATTTTTGTCAAAATCCCAAAGAGTGCGGTCAAGGTCAAACAAGAAATATTTGTATTTCATTATCTGCAATAATATTCAATCATTTTCTCAATTGCCCTTTGGCATACAGGGCAGAAAGCAGCTGCTGTATTTGTTTTCATACGGCAGTCCATCACCGGACGGTAAATACCTTTGGCCATATATCCGCCACCCTCAAAAACACCCACTGAGACGTTGTCTTTCGGGGCACTTAGCGGTGGGGTAGGGACAGGAGTGCTGGCAGGGAGCATGTCTTTCCACTTGCTTTCAAAGTTTACAAGGGTTGTAAGGTTAGGTTCCCAAGGTTCAATACCAATGTTGTAGAAATCCTCGTATGAGGTGCTTGAATCATAGTACTCATCTCCAAGACCGGCAAAACTGTGCCCGAACTCATGTATGAATACCTCTTCTGCCCAACGGCAGTCGCTGGCACTCAATCCGTAGAAATTGTATATTCCTCCTCCACCGTATTTGGAGTTGTTGACAATTACATACAATGCGTCATAAGGTGCTGCAGTAGCTATTTCGCAAATGGTTTTCTGGTTTTGGGCAGTAAGATAACGGTCGCTGCGGAAGGTGTAGAAGTTAGAGTTTGCAACAGTTTTTCTCCATACATCTTCATGTGGAATATCAGTGCCGCTCTCCTCAGATACAGACTCAACTACCCATATGTTGAAGTCCTCCTTATGCTTGTTGTACGGAGCCATGGTAAACAGATAATCTGTAAAGCGGCGCGCGTCTGCAAGGAATTTATCCATCTCCTGTGCTGTATATCCTTCAGCAATGAAGCAAAGGTCCACTTTTGTTGCAGGATCTCCGTTATAAAGGATTTTTGATACAGGATAATTGTTTTTCACCTCCTTGCTTATAAGTTTGTCTGCCGGATCAATTCCAATAGAAAAAATTTCATTGTGTTTTCCAGTTGCCTTAACTCTTTCATATACTTTAAGAGTCACCTTCTCTTTAGGGAAAGGGATTGTATATGAACTGTTGAAAGCTTGAGGGGTAGTCTGGGCATCAGCGGTTGTTCTCCATTCCTGAAACAGAGTGTTAAATCCTTTTGAATAGATAACATCCCCTTGCAGGGTTTGAACCTCCATGTAGTACTCACCGTATTTGAAAGGATCTACAAGGTTGGTCTTTGAACCGCTCCATGCACATTCCTTTGTAAGTCCGTCGAGGAATATCTTCTGGTAAGAGGCATCTCCTGCAAAAGTAAGGTCAACCCTTAGTCTGTCGGGAGTAAAATATGTGTCATATTTGGGTTGCTGGGCAAATGTGACCAAAGATATGAGTGCTGCTGCGCAAAAGATTATAATTTTTTTCATGGTATGATGTATAAAAGAAGTGGCCCGTTCCAGGGCCACTCTCATATTATTTTCCTACATAATTCTGAGGTGTAATAACCAGGATTTCCTGTTTTACGGAGTCGCTTACATTAAGTTCTTTTACAAACTCCTGAATGCTCTCTTTGGTAATTCCTGCATTTCCTCTGGTTAGGGCTTTAAGAGCCTCATAAGGGTTAGGATAACCCTCACGGCGCAATACGGTTTGAATACCCTCTGCAACAACTGCCCAGTTTGCCTCAAGATCACGGTCCAAAGCAGCCTCATTAAGGATAAGCTTGCCAAGACCTTTCTTAAGTGATTTTAGTGAGATGATGGAGTGAGCCAATGGAACACCAACATTTCTAAGCACTGTAGAGTCTGTAAGGTCTCTCTGAAGTCTTGAAACAGGAAGTTTGGCAGCTAGATGAGCATAGATTGCATTTGCTATTCCAAAGTTGCCCTCTGCATTTTCAAAGTCAATAGGGTTTACTTTATGAGGCATTGCAGATGAACCAACCTCACCAGCTTTAACTTTCTGGCGGAAGTACTCCATTGAGATATATGTCCACATATCCCTTGCAAGGTCAATAAGGATTGTGTTTATCCTCTCAAGGTTATGGAAAAGGGCGGCAAGGTTGTCATAGTGCTCAATCTGGGTAGTAGGATATGAGCGTTTAAGTCCAAGTTTGCCCTCTACAAACTCTGCTGCAAATTTGTTCCAGTCAATGTTAGGGTATGCAAAGTTGTGAGCGTTGAAGTTACCTGTAGCACCACCGAACTTAGCGGAGTATGGAACCTGCTCCAAAAGTCTTAACTGCTCTTTTAGACGTGCTACAAATACATAAATCTCTTTGCCAAGGCGGGTAGGGGATGCAGGCTGTCCATGTGTATGGGCAAGCATTGAAACATTCTCCCACTCTTTTGTGAAATCCTCAAGTATCCCGATAATTTCCTCAAGTGCCGGCATATAGGCATCCCTGATACCCTCAAGCAAGCTTAGTGGAACAGAGGTGTTGTTGATATCCTGTGAAGTAAGGCCAAAATGCACGAACTCGCCATATTTCTCAATGCCAAGTTTCTTGAACTCATCCTTTATAAAGTACTCAACCGCTTTAACGTCATGGTTGGTAACTTTCTCAATATCCTTTACCTTCTGTGCATCCTCTGCAGTGAAATTGTTGTATATGTCCCTTAGGGCTGCAAAGTTTGCCTTGTCAAAGCTTTTTAGCTGCTCCAAAGGGAGCTCACAAAGTGCAATGAAATACTCTATCTCTACTCTTACCCTGTATTTGATAAGCGCGTACTCAGAGAAGTACAGGCTCAAATCTTCTACTTGTTTGCGGTATCTGCCATCTATAGGTGATACTGCCATTAATGCATTATTTGACATAGTGTGTTTAATGAAAAATTTGGACACAAAGATAGTTAAAAATGCAACAAAATCATAGTACGGGTGTTAGTATAGACAAATGTTTAATAAAGAAAGAGATATGAATACAAAAGTTTTGGCATTGGGAGTTATTGCTGCGTGTAGTTTGGCAATCCCTGCAGGAGCGTGTACAGGCATTGCACTTACAGCAAAAGATGGAAGTTACATTCAGGCAAGGACCATTGAGTGGGCAAAAGGTTACCTGGAGAGTGGTTATGCAATAATCCCGCGTGGAGAAAAGCTTTTCTCCTATACTCCCGACGGAGGACAGGGTATGCATTATACCGCAAAATATGGTGTAGTGGGCCTTACAGTGGCAGACAAGAACTTTATTGCTGAGGGTGTGAATGAGGCTGGACTCTCATCAGGGTTGTTCTTTTTCCCCGAGTACGGTTCCTATAAGAAATTTGACCCTTCCCGCAGGGAAATGTCTGTAGCAGATATGCAGCTCAACCAGTGGATCCTTACCCAGTTCTCTACAATAGATGAGGTAAAGCAGACCATCCTTTCCGGTAATGTGGATATTGTGGGGCTGGTAGGCAATGCGGTTATACACTGGAGAATTGGTGAACTGTCGGGAAGAGAGGTGGTGTTGGAGATTGTTGGCGGTGTGCCGCATTTCTATGAAAATACGGTGGGTGTAATTACAAATGCTCCGGGGTTTGAGTGGCATCTTACCAATCTGGGCAATTATGTGAACCTTTATGGCGGTACAGCAAAGGCTCACAAAATGGGAGGTTTTGAGGTACAGCCCATTGGAAGCGGATCAGGTTTGAGAGGTGTTCCCGGTGATGCTACCCCTCCTTCACGCTTTGTAAGGGCAGCCTTTATCCGCAATACTGCTCCGCAGCTTGCTGATGCACAGGCTACTGTGTTCCAGACTTTCCATCTGCTCAATTTCTTTGATGTACCGCTTGGCTTTGAGGTAAATGCAGGAGAAAAATTCCCCGATATCCCAAGTGCAACCCAATGGACCAGCTCAATAGACCTTACACACAGGAGGGTATATTATCATACTGCATACAATGTGAATATCCGTTGTA
>JAZTYE010000133.1:0-9029 GCA_045636765.1 Candidatus Egerieisoma sp. | reverse complement strand
GCAAAGATCAATAAGGACGGTATCTGGCTTGAGACTTTGGATGCAAATCCAGCAAGATTGATTCCTGAGCAGTATCTTTCCGGTTCGGCTTTGGCAAAAGGTGTTAAAGTTGACCTTAACCGCCCTATGAAGGAGATTCTTGAGCAGCTTAGCCAGTATCCTGTTTCTACATTCCTGTTGTTGAACGGTACCATTATAGTTGGTAGGGATATTGCCCATGCAAAACTTAAAGAGAGAATTGACAAGGGTGAGGGTCTTCCTGAGTATATAAAGAACCATCCTATCTATTATGCTGGTCCTGCAAAAACTCCTAAAGGAATGGCCAGCGGTTCATTTGGCCCTACTACAGCAGGCCGTATGGACAGCTATGTTGATCTGTTCCAGGAAAATGGCGGTAGCATGATTATGATTGCAAAAGGTAATAGAAGCAAGGATGTTACAGATGCTTGCCATAAACATGGCGGTTTCTATTTGGGCAGTATTGGTGGTCCTGCTGCAATTTTGGCCAAAGAGAATATCAAGAGCGTTGAGTGCGTTGAGTACCCTGAGCTTGGAATGGAGGCTATCTGGAAAATTGAGGTAGAGAACTTCCCTGCATTTATCCTTGTAGATGACAAAGGAAATGATTTCTTCTCTCAAATTAGACCAATTTGCTGTAAAGACTGATACCTTATAAATCAATAAATGAAGGTGGGGGCTTGAGCAAAAAGAGTTCCCACCTTTTTATGTTTGTTGTAGAGTGTAATTATTCTTAAATTAAGGAGTATAGGGAGCTGTAGTTTTTTCTGTTTTTTTTTGGCAGGTATAAGGAAAATACATATCTTAGCAGCTGATTTTAATATGAAATACTGTCGTTTGATGTGTAAAAAATGCCCCAGAATAGCCCTGAAGCACGTTTTTGCCGTGCTTTTAGCTGTTGTTATACCCCTATGCGGTATGGCACATAGCGGGGAGGAAACAGTGGATGAGCTGGTGAGAATGGGGTATGAGAATGTATGTTGGGCAGAAAACGGCAATGAGAGGGTGTATGTATTGGAAAACACTGCATACAGACTTGACGGTATAGGAATAGGACATGCTATAGACCTTATACAGAAGATTGGTCTGCCGTCAGAAGATAAAATGTGCAGGGTGATAGTTCTTAACAATAATGTTCCTAAAATCTCCCTTACCTGCAGGGCAAAAGAGGGTAAGGAACTTACAAGACATGATTGGAATGTGAGTTATGATTTGGGTGAGAGTTGGGAACTGGTAAAGAATGAGAAGAGGAAGAACAGTTCTTTGTATAAAGTTGATGTGCTTGTATATCCGGAGTTGAGTTTCAAGAATGTGAGACTTTCCGTAATGTATGAGTTTTTGATAAACCTTTCCCCTACAGTAGAGGTTTCTTTATGGAAGGGCAGCAAGGTCTCTGCGCAGATGATTGTTCCCGTACTTAACCAGTATGGATACAAGTATGAATATGTAAGGCCTGGGTTTGTTACGTTGTCCCAAAGTGTGAGATTGCCTTACAATACATTCCTTACAGGAACAATAGGTATCTTCAACAGCAACAGATGGGGTGCAGACCTTAAAGTGGAGCACTTCTTTAAGAATGAGAGGTTTTCTGTTGACGGAAGGTTCAGCTATACCGGATGGGGAGAGTGGGGCCAATATATGTTGGGAGACATGGTAAATGCCTTCAAGTATGGATATGACAAGAACAGCATGGTGTTTACAGGATCTGTAGGAGGTTCTTACTACATACCTAAATATGACATGCAATTGTCTCTACATGGAGAGAGGTATTTGCTGGGTGAGTATGGAGTGAGATTTGATATGATAAGACATTTCCGCTACTGTTCTATAGGCTTTTATGGTATGAAGATGAACAAAGGCGTGAATGGTGGAATAAATGCCGGTTTCAGGTTCCAGGTAACCTTGCCGTCATATAAGTATAAAAGAAGAGGCTATGTGCCAAGGGTTAATTTGGGACGCAATGTGGGTTTGTCATACAATGCCGGAAATGAGTTCAAGTACGGCAAAGGTTTTAAGGCACAACCGAGTGACAACATGAGTGAGTCCAACAGGTTTAACCCTTATTACATAAAATCGGAATTATTAAAATTTTAACTATTAATATTAACTTAAATTTAAGATTCAAATGAAAAAATCATTGTTCGGTTTTAGCGCAAAAGTTGCGATGGCCGTATTGGCAGTTTGTTCTTTTGTTCTTACAAGCTGCTATGAAAAACCGCAGCCAACTCCACAGGAGAACCCTGTTTATTATGTAGTTGGTACCGTTTATGATGCTACAACATCTGCAGTAATTAATGCAAATGTAACTGTAGGCGGCAAAGCTGTAACAGTTTCTAACGGTGCATTCATCACTGAGGTTGCTGCTGCAGGTGATGTAACTGTAGCTGCAGAGGCTAAAGGTTACCTTCCTGTTTCAAAAATTGTTAAAGTTGCTGCTGCTGGTTACAACCAGATTAGCGTAACTACAGCTGACATTGCTATGGTTCCAGAGGGTGAGGAGATTCCAGAGTCTGGTATGAAAGCTGCTTCTCTAACTGCTGCTCAGTTGGCAAAATCATTCGGTTTCCCTGAGGGTCTAGAGATGGGTAAAGATGGTATGTTCGCTATCTGCGAGGAGTTTGACGTAGAGTCTCACGCTGGTGACGCTCATGACGCTCATGATGCTCACGGTTATGATGCACATGACAGCCACGCTTCATTCACTCACAACCCATATCCTGTAGAGTACACTTATTACACTGGTGGCTACATTTGGAATTATGAGTCTGTAGATGTAATTGTTGACAATGTTATGGAGACTATCTGTAATGTAAACATGGAGTCTGCTCTTATTGGTGACAACTTCAAAGATTTCAAAACTGCTAAAGCAAGCAAAGTTCTTAACGCTGACGGTTCTCAGTGTCTTCTTTGCTACTATGTACACCATAACTTCAAACAGGTTGAGGTTACTTATGTATTTGGTGGCGAGGTATATACTGCAATTTGCGTAATTCCGGTAGACACTACTTTGGTACCTGTATATGACACTCATGACACTCATGACGGTCATGACACTCACGGCTTCAACCCAGATCCTAACCACGGTGTAGGTGGTGGTGCTGCTGATGCAGAGTAATTGTAATTGGGCTTGTTTATAATTTGGCTGGGAGATTAGGCTATGTTCAAGAAGATAATTTTAATATTCTCTTTTGTGTGCGTAAGTTTTACGCTCTCAGCCCAATATACATACGGTGTCACAGGTTTGCTGCATATGCCGTCTGCAGAGATGCAGGATGTTAAGACATTTGTGGTTGGTGGCAACTATTTGAACAAGCACATTACTCCAAATCCTTGGACATACGGTACTTATAATTATTTCCTGAATGTTACCATATTGCCTTTTCTTGAGATTGCCTATACGGCAACAATGTTCAAGGCAAAGACAATAGGAATTGACTGGAAAGTTGACGGGGAGAAGTTCACTAACCAGGACAGATATTTTTCTGCCAGGGTAAGGCTTATAAAGGAAGGGAAGTTTTGGAAACATATGCCATCTATAGTTATTGGAACATCTGATCCCTACACCGAGAGTGGTGACGGGCAGATTGCTACAACAGATGGTAATGGATATTTCAGCAGATTTTATATAGCTGCGTCAAAACATTTCCTGCTTGGTACGGAGAAGATAGGTGTACACCTTTCGTATCTGTACAATATGAGAAGGAACTACAAGTTGAACGGCTTGGCAGCCGGTATAACATATGATCCGTCATTTGTTCCAAATCTGAGACTGATATTGGAACATGATACAAAAGACTTTGCAGTTGGAGCTACATATGAGCTTTTCAAGCAGCTCCATCTCCAGTTTGAACTACAGGATTTCAAGTACTTTACAGGAGGCTTGGCATATAAAGTGCATTTGAAGTAGCCTCAAGGTGTTAAACGACAATAAAAATTTAACAAATAATGAAAAGATTAGTAATATTTTCTTTGATGTTGGCTGGTCTTGCAACTGTTGCAAATGCTCAGAGCAGATACTACGCTGAGAGCGCAAAGGATAACTACTTTGTAAGCCTAGGTGTTGGTGCACAGGTTTGTGTTAACCCAGACAACTCAGAATATGGCTTGGGTAAAGCTATTACTCCAGCTTTCAACCTTTCAGTAGGTAAATTGATTAACCCTGTATGGGGCGTTAGAGCTCAGGTTGCAGGTTTCTCAACTAAATTGAACTCAGATTTCATCAACAGTAACAACGGTACATTTGAGAATGTAAAACAGAACTATGTAACTCTACGTGCTGATGGTATCTTCAATATCTCAAATGCTATTGCAGGTTACAATCCTGACCGCGTATTTGAGGGTTATGCATTCATGGGTCCAGCTTTGCAGTTTGCTAAAGCTAAAATTGGAAACAATGACAAAACTAAAGCTCTAATCAACGGTTCAGTTGGTTTGGGTGGTGCTTTTAATGTAAGCAAAGCTTTTGCTATCAATGTTGAGGTAAGAGGTGAGGTAGGTCAGTCTCCATTTGGTGACTACAGCAGCTCAATTGCTGACGGTGCTGTAAGTGCAGTTGTTGGTGCTACTTACTATTTCGGTGGCAAAAAATTTGTTAAGGTTACCAATGAGGCTCTTCTTATTGCTGCTAACGGTGACATTAAGAAGTACAAAGAGCTATTGGCTGCAGAGCAGGCTGATCACGCTGCAACTAAAGAGGCTTTGGCTGCTGAGAAAGCTAAACCTGCTCAGACAATTGAGAAAGTTGTAGAGGTTCCAGTTGCAGGTCCTAGAGCTATCTTCTTTACAATTGGCAACGCTAAGATTGATGCTAAAGGTAATGTTAACATTGGTCTAGCTGCTGAGATTATGAAAGCAACTCCAGAGGTTAAATACATTGTTAACGGTTACGCTGACAAGGCTACAGGTTCAGTTAAAACTAACCAGAAACTTTCTGAGAAACGTGCTAAAGCTGTTTACGATGCTCTTATTAAAGCTGGTGTAAGCGAGAGCCAGATTGAGTGGAAAGGTTTGGGTGGCCAGCCTAACATGTTTGACAACAGCAGAGCTCTTACAAGAGTTGTTGTTATTGAGAAAGCTAACTAATTATAGTTTCACTCATATAAAAGAGGTTGTCTGTAAAAGACAGCCTCTTTTTTTATTATTTTTGCCAATCTAAATTACATTTTATGGCAAGTTATCTACAAGTTGAGAATGTCTCCAAGTCCTATGGACCTAAGGTTCTCTTCTATAATATAAATATGAACATCAATGAGGGTGACAAGATTGCACTTGTAGCCCCAAATGGAACTGGTAAGACATCATTGTTGAGGATTCTGGCAGGTGTTGAAAGTTCAGATGGAGACGGAACAGTAAAATTTCTTAAGGATATCTCAATATCATTTCTTGCTCAGGATAATGTTTATGATAAAACGTTATCAATAATGGATGTTGTCCTCCCAAATGCAAAGCACTGTCCGCAGCATGAAGTGGAGGAGATACTCTATTCTTTGAAACTTACAAATCCACAACAGAAGATAGGTGAGTTAAGCGGTGGTGAGATAAAAAGGGTTGCAATTGCTTGTATGTTTGTGTCAAAGCCGGATTTTCTTGTAATGGATGAGCCAACAAACCATCTGGATCTTGAAACTATAGAGTATCTGGAGGAGTATTTTACCAGACAGAGATGTACTTTGCTTATGGTAACTCATGACAGATATTTTCTAGATAGAGTTTGTAACCAGATAATAGAGATGGCAGACGGTACTCTTTACACATATAATGGCAATTATTCATATTATTTGCAAAAACGTGAGGAGAGGATGATAAACCAGCGCAAGGAGGTTGACAGAGCCAGAAACTTGTTGAGGACTGAGCTGGATTGGATGAGGCGTATGCCATGTGCCAGAGGTACCAAGGCAAAATACAGGATAGATGCCTTTTATGAGTTGAAGGATAAGGCACAGCAGAAGAGGCCGGAGAGCAGCCTTAACATTAATGTACAGGTATCCCGTCTGGGCAAGAAGATTGTAAACTGCTCTCATGTGGATTATCAGTATGATAATTGGATTGGGGTGAAGGACTTTACATACAATTTTGCTCCTGGTGAGAAGATTGGAATTGTGGGTAAGAACGGAGTTGGCAAATCTACTTTCCTTAATCTTATTTCGGGTACGATAGCTCCAACAAATGGAGAGATTCAGATAGGTGAGACAGTGCGCTTTGGTTATTATAGGCAGCAAGGCATTGAGTTCAATCCAAACGATACTGTAATTGAGGCTGTAAGGGAGATAGCTGAAGTTGTTACTTTGGGAGATGGTAAAAATGTTCCAATCTCTACATTCCTTAATTATTTCCTTTTCCCTCCAAGCATGCACTATAATAAGATTGAGAAGCTTAGCGGTGGCGAGAAGAGGAGACTGTATTTGCTTACAGTCCTTATGAAGAATCCTAATGTGCTTATATTGGATGAGCCTACCAATGACCTTGATATCCTTACACTTAATGTTTTGGAAGAGTATCTTAAGGAGTTTAAGGGCTCGGTGATTATTGTATCACATGACCGTTTCTTCCTAGATAAGATAGCAGATCATCTTTTTGTATTTGAAGGAGATGGTGTAATAAAGGATTTTGTTGGGAGCTATTCGGATTATAGGGATTATATTAAAGAAAAGGAGAAACAGAAAAGGGCCAAAGAGAGGGAAATTGCAAAAAAAGAGTCCCTTAAAAATGAGGCGGCCCAAGCAGCTGCCAGCTCTGCACAACCACCCAAAAAGAAGAAACTTAGTTATAAGGAGCAGCGGGAGCTGGAGCAGCTGGAGAAGGATCTTGATTTGTTGGGGCAAGAGAAGAAAGAACTGGAGGAGAAACTGTCGGGAGGAGAATTTTCTGCTGAGGAGATAGCAAAGGCATCGGTAAGAATAGGGGAAGTTTTAGAATTATTGGATATTAAAGAGTTAAGATGGCTTGAGTTAAATGATAATTGATTATCTTTAGCGGTTAATTTTTAATCAGTAGTGCTTTTTATGAGATTTATATATTTATTGGGGATTCTTATATGTGCAATATTTGCACAGGTATCTGTATATGCCCAGCAAGTTAAAAAGGAGGATTCATCTATAAGGGTTAAGGTTGAGGCAAGGTTTGATGGGGAGATTACATCTGGCCAGAGTGGTTTTGCCGGCAGATATATGTGGCTGGCTGCGGACGGGCGCATTAATGAGAATTTCAGCTATAATTTCCGTCACAGGCTTTATTTGGATGCCGGTTCTCCAAGAGCTTTCTTTAATGCTACTGATTGGGCTAATGTAACATGGCATGCAAATGAGAAGTTTTCTGTAACAGCCGGGAAGCAGATGGTTTGTATAGGTACAATAGAGTATGATTATTCGCCAATGGATGTTTTGATTGCATCATATTTCTGGAACCATGTAAATCCTTTTCAAATTGGTGTAAATATTGGTTATGCTCCCGACAAAAACAATAAGTTTTATGCACAAGTTACCAATTCTCCATTTTCTACAAAAGCGATGGAGGGGATATTTGCATATAATGTTATGTGGTATGGTAATGTTACTGATTGGTTCAGTACAATCTACTCAGTAAACTTTATGGAGTATGAGAAGGGCCATTTCATCAATTATATTGCTCTTGGAAACAAAATAAAACCTGTAGAGGGTTTGGCAATTGACTTGGATTACATGAACAGATATGCAGGTAAGGGAACAGCTTTTTTTAAGGATTTCTCACTGCATGGAAAGGTTGCAGTGGATGTATCTCCATCTGTTGCACTTTTTGCAAAGGGTGGATATGATATGAATAAGGCGCAGCAGGCAGGGGTGGATTTCATATATGACCGATATGTCCAACCTGGTGTTGACTTGGGATTTTATGGTGCCGGTGTTGAGTATTATCCTATTAAAAAGGACAGGCATTCTTTGAGGTTGCATGCGTTCTGGTGTTCCTCTACAGCAGATCCTGTGCCGCATACATTTAATGTGGGCTTGAAATGGCAGATGAAAGTTTTGGAGAGATAAAACAATAATTAAAAAATAAATAATGAAAAAAAACAATAATCTTAAGAAGTTTGAACCTCTGTTCTTTCTTATAGTGTTCTTTATCATCTTTGGTGCCCTTGGTTCCAAAATGGGGGTCCCAAATATGTTGAATACCCTTATGAATACTTCATACAGCCTTCTTATTGAGACAGTATTCTATATTATGGGAATTACGGTTCTTTCCGGAGCTCTTGGAAAACTTCTTGTTGAGTTTGGTATTGTAGGTATATTGGAGAAGATTCTCAGACCACTTATGAAACCGCTTTGGAATCTTCCTGGTGTTGCAGCGTTGGGTGGAGTGCTTACTTTCCTTTCAGATAATCCTGCAATTATTACTTTGGCTAATGATAAGAACTTCAGCAAATATTTCAGGAAGTATCAGCTTATTTCAATAACAAACTTTGGTACTGCATTTGGAATGGGGCTGGTAGTGATAGTATTTATGTCGGGAAGAGGATTTGGAACAGCTGCATTGATAGGCCTTGTTGGTGCTTTTATTGGGAGTATGATTTCTACCAGAATTGTACAGAAGCTAATTCTTAAGGCGAGACCTGATTTTACAGAAGGCGTGGTGTCAGTTCCCGAGAGTGAAGATGTACAGGTTGTTGAGGTTGAGCAGGCAAAGGAGGAAGGACTTTTCCTCAGAATTCTGAATTCGCTGCTTGATGGAGGTAAATCTGGTGTGGAGCTTGGCCTTGCAATTATTCCAGGGGTCCTTATTATTTCCACTTTTGTAATGATGTTTACTTTCGGCCCAGGAGAGAATGGTTATACAGGTGCAGCATATGAGGGAATAGGTTTGTTGCCTGCGTTGGCAGAGAAAGTGGGATTTATTTTTGAGTGGCTGTTCGGATTTACAAATACAGAGCTTCTTGCTTTTCCTATGACTGCGTTGGCTGCTGTGGGCGCAGCCTCAGGACTTGTTCCAAACTTCCAGGCCGCCGGTCTTATTCATGGAAATGCAATACCAGTATTTAC
>JAZTYE010000132.1:0-1645 GCA_045636765.1 Candidatus Egerieisoma sp. | reverse complement strand
TGCTATCTTTGTGCACATCAAGTCCACATACTGTTCGCATAGGCTTTAATTTTTGAGGCATAGACCTCGTTACACTTAGGATGTGCGGCTGGCTGAGAAGTCATGACCGCTTTTGACCTTTAAAGATAGTATGTGGGCTTGGTTTTTATTCTAACGGGCGTAAAAACGAAAGTTTTTATGTAAGTTTGTTGACAAATAAAACAGAAACTATGTACAGGACAGCAGCTTTACAGGCATTGAGGGAAAAACTTGCCTCAATGAACATATCGGCAACCATAATCGCGACAAATGATCCCCATTTTGGAGAATATACCCAGGACAGAAACAAAATCAGAGAATGGCTCAGTGGCTTTACAGGCTCTGCCGGAACCCTTGTTGTAACCCTTAACGGGGCAGCACTGTGGACAGACTCCCGATATTTTGTACAGGCTGCGGCACAGCTTCAAGGTACCCAGATAAAGCTCATGCGCATGAAGATGGAGGGAACCCCTACCATAGCGGAGTGGATAAAGGGGCAGTATCCCCAGGGAGAGAGTGTGGCAATAGACAAATCACTTTTCTCCTGCAGTGAGTACGAGTCATTGTGCAAAGAGCTTTCACCTTGCACAGTGGAGCTTATAGATGATATATTTGACGGGCTTTGGGAGGGAAGACCGGCTCTTGAATTCAATCCTGTGCACTATCTTGATACAGATTACAGCGGTGAAACGCCAAAATCAAAGCATGCAAGGATAGTAGAGGCACTTGGAGTAAAGGATGAACGTTTTGCATACATCATAACCATGTGTGATGAGGTTGCATGGCTGTGCAATATAAGGGGAACAGATATAGAGTTCAACCCATTGGTGCAGTCCTATGCCATTGTAAACAATACGGCAATCCACCTTTTTGCAAACCTCGATTCAATATCTGAGCAGGTAAATGCAAAACTCGTGCAGGAGGGTGTGGAGCTTCACCCTTACAGCTCGTTCACCTCAATTCTTGAGACTCTTCCTGCAAGCATTACCAGAATATGCTCAAAAGGAAAAATTACAGTAAGGGACTACAAGGCATTGGATGTGGAGGGTGCCAAATTTATGGATGACCCTACCCTTGGAGGAACCGTAAATTACTTTAAGGCAATCAAGAACAATTGGGAGAAAGCGGGCTTTGAAAAGGCGTTCCTTGCAGATGGTGTTGCATGGTGCAAACTCCTCAAATATATAGATGATTCGCTCAATGCAGGAGTGGAGCTGACAGAGTGGCAGATAGGTGAGAAGTTTGCCCAGTTCAGGGGTGAGCATCCTGCCTATAGGGGAGAGAGCTTTGAGCCTATAGTTGCCTTTGGTGCTGCTGCTGCATTGCCTCACTACAGTGCTACAGAGGAGAATGCGCAGGTTATCGGAAAGAATAATTTCCTTCTTATGGATACGGGAGCGCAGTATTTGTTTGGAACAACAGATACAACCAGAACTATCCCGATAGGGGATCTTACTCCTCAGCAGAGACGCCACTATACATTGGTGCTTAAAGGTATGATTGCCCTATCCATGGCAAAGTTCCCTAAAGGGACAAGGGGCAGCCAGCTGGATGTGTTGGCAAGGGGACCGCTGTTCAATGATGCGGCAATGTATTTCCATGGTACTGGACACGGCATAGGGCATTA
>JAZTYE010000131.1:0-1664 GCA_045636765.1 Candidatus Egerieisoma sp. | reverse complement strand
TTTTCTCAACGGTCTCCATAGGGAATCTCTCAGTATCATCCACCTCTGCAGCAAGAGGTTTTACCTCTTTCTCAGCAAACTCTCTAATCATTTGCTGGAACAATTGCTGTGTTTTAGTAAGTCCGAAATTCATACTTTAGTTATTTAATTTAAGTTAACCTGTTTTAAGTTTTCAGAAATGATAAGTTTAGCCTCTGTAGCCTCCTGTACTTGCTCTACAGTAAACTCAGGGTTGATCTCAGTAAGAGCGATACCCTCTGGAGTAATCTCCATTACACCCATCTCAGTGATGATCATATTAACCTGACCAGCAGCTGTTAGAGGAAGACGGCATTTCTTAAGGATCTTATGATTGCCTTTAGCAGTATGCTCCATAGTAAGGATAACTTTCTTTGCACCTACAAGAAGGTCCATAGCGCCACCCATTCCCGGAGTCTTTTTGCCTGGAATCATCCAGTTTGCCAAGTCACCTTTCTCATCTACCTCAAGTGCACCAAGGAAAGTAACATTAACGTGACCTCCTCTGATTACACCAAAGCTAGTTGCAGAATCAAATGACGCAGCACCAGGCTGATAAGTGATATATCCACCACCAGCATTCACCCAATGCGGATCCTCACAACCCTCAGCAGGTGTAGGGCCCATACCAAGCAAACCGTTCTCAGACTGCAATGTAACATTAATACCCTCTGGAAGGTAATTAGGGATAACGGTTGGCAAACCAATTCCCAAGTTAACTACATCACCGTCTTTAATCTCTAGAGCTGCCCTTTTGGCAATAAATTCTCTAACTTGATTTTTGTCCATAATGTATATTGGTTAAGTTTTATTTGTTTCTCTTAACAAACTCCTGAGCTACAAATGAAGCAACATCATCTGCGTAAGTGTTTGCACCAAAACCGGCATCATATCCAAGCTCTTTAGCAAGCTCGTGGCTGATTCTAGGACCACCACAAACAACAATCATCTTGTCTCTCAAGCCCTCTGCCTCCATAAGCTCAATAAGCTCTGTAAGGTTCTGGATATGAACATCCTTCTGGGTAACAGTCTGTGAAACAAGGATAGCGTCAGCTTTAAGCTCAATAGCTTTAGCCAGGAACTCCTCATTTGGAACCTGGCTACCAAGGTTGTAAGCCTCCACCATGTCATATCTCTCAAGACCATAGTGACCTGCATAACCTTTCATGTTCATGATAGCATCAATACCTACTGTGTGTGCATCAGTACCGGTAGAAGCACCAACAAGAACAAGTTTTCTGCCAATGTTCTCCTTAATGTACTCATCACACTCATGCATATCCATAGTGTTGCTCTCTACTTTTGGAACGTAGATATTTGAGTAATCTACAGTGTGGGTAAGGTTACCGTAGCAGTTGAAGAAAGTAAAGCCCTCTGTAAGCTCTTTTGCAAATGCTACAAGCGGATTCTCAAAACCCATTTTTTTCATTAGAAGCTTTGCAGCCTCCTCAGCCTCAGCTCCATTAGGAACTGGAAGTGTAAAGCTCACCTGAACTTTACCGTCATTCATTGTATCACCGTATGGCTTTACTTTTGACAAGTCTAGAGTCTGGTCAAAATCTTTAGCCGACATTGAATATAGTCCACCTGCCATAATTATTTTCTCCCTTTCATTAAGTTAATAAATGGATTCATATAGTTGGCAC
>JAZTYE010000130.1:0-7277 GCA_045636765.1 Candidatus Egerieisoma sp. | reverse complement strand
ATCTGTCCAAGTAGCGGAACATTGTATTTCTCTGCCATCTGTTTGCCTCCGTCCTTGCCAAAAATGTAGTATTTGTTTTCTGGAAGCTCAGCAGGGGTAAACCATGCCATATTCTCAACAAGTCCAAAGATAGGTTTGTTTATATCCTTGTTGCGGAACATGTTTATACCCTTCTCTACATCTGCCAAGGCAACTGCCTGAGGGGTAGTTACAATGATTGCTCCGCTGAGAGGAATATCATGCACCATGCTAATATGAATGTCACCTGTTCCCGGAGGAAGGTCCAATAGAAGGAAGTCAAGCTCACCCCATTTAACCTGAAGGGTCATCTGTTTAAGGGCATTGCAAGCCATAGCGCCTCTCCATATGAGGGCCTGCTCAGGTTTGGCAAAATATCCTATTGACATCCATTTTACCCCATATTTCTCTACGGGGATAATAAGCTCACCGGTAGTTTTTCCATGAGGATTTTTGCCCATAGGTTTTCCTGCAGCATCCTGGTCCTCAATTGCGGCCTCTCCGTGGTCTGTGTAGCCATCTTCATAAACAAACTCCACATCAGGAATCTCTCCCTCTGTTGCGGTCATCTTAGGTATTGAAGGGCCGTAAACATCTGCATCTGCAAGACCAACCTTGTAACCCATCTTTGCAAGGGTAATGGCCAAGTTTACAGAAACTGTAGATTTGCCAACTCCACCTTTTCCCGATGCAATTGCTATGATCTTGCCTACATTCTCAAGCTGCTCCTGGCCAAGCTCAAGTTTCTTTGCCTTTTTAGGGGCAGCCCCCTCGCGCACCATCTCAATGATGCTCACTTTAACCCCTGGCCATGCTGCAGAAATTGCCTCCTCGCACGCTTTCTTAATGGAACCTGCAAGGGCATCGGGAGCCTTGAACACCAATTTGAATTTTACTTTGTCAGGCTCCACCTTTACATCCTCTACAAGGCCTAACTCTGTTATGCTTTTGTCAAATGCCGGGTGGATAACCCCACCCAGCAAATCTATAATTTCTGAAGTTGTCATGTTATTTTACAATATTCATCTCTTCCAACAAGTAACCTGCATCACCGTATTTGTCAATGATGAACAATACGTAGCGGATATCCACGTTAATGCAACGCTGCAATGAAGGCTCAAAGATAACGTCACCGCTCATTGCTTCCCAGTTGCCGTCAAATGCAAGACCAAGAAGCTCGCCTTTGTCGTTCAATACAGGAGAACCTGAGTTTCCACCGGTAATGTCACCGTTGCAAAGGAATGCAACAGGCATTTTGCCGTTCTCCAAAGCATAAGGGCCAAAGTCCTTGTTCTTCCAAAGAGTCTTAAGTTTCTCAGGAACAACAAACTCCCAGTTGTTAGGGTCCTCTTTCTCCATAACACCGTCCAAAGTTGTAATATAATCATATACTACAGCATCTTTTGGTGAGTAAGGAAGTACCTTGCTGTAAGTTAGACGCATTGTTGAGTTTGCATCAGGATAAGATGCGTTGTCTCCCATCATCTCAAGGTTACCTGCAACGTATGCTTTCTTTGCCTTGTTTATAATCTGGTTGCTCTCCATCATCTTAGGCATAACTTTCTCAGAAATAGCGCGTACATCTGCATTGATAACAGCGGTAATGTCTTTGCTCAAATCTGCACCTGATGCAATTGCTGCATCATATTTCTCCTGGCTGGTATATGGAGAGGTCTCAAACATGTTGTCAACAAAAGCGTCAATATTGCCGCCAAAATCTTTCTCAATTGTAGCAAAGAATGCAGGGTGGTATTCAGGCGCAACTTTCTCTTTGTAGATAGCAATCATTTTCTTTGCAAGTTTGCGGTCTGTATCTACTGAATAATCCTTAAAGAAAGATTTTAGTCCTCCAGGTCTCTTGGCCATCATAGGAGCTCTCACAAGCTCAATGCTTGAAAGAGACTCGCTCAAATATCTGTAAACATAAGCATACTCAGCTCTCTCTTTAATTGCATTGTTTATAGTCTCAACAGCAGTTCCGTATTTCTCAATGCGTTTAGGATCAGCAGCAACCCACTCATTGAAAGCTTTTTCCTCTGCAGCTCTGCGCTCTACAACGTTAAGCTTGCCAAAAGTCTCATTCATTCCAATCCATTTCTTCCAGCCGTTAGAAGAACCTGAGTATTTGCTTGAGTACTGGATTCTCACTTTAGGATCTGCCTCCATATCCGCCATCCAGATATTCTGTTTCTCACCCCTTACGTAAATGCTTATTGCATTATTGATGTTCTGGGTCTCTTTAGCCTCCTCGCTGCTCATAAAGCGGGTAGTACGGCCAGGGAAACCAATGATCATTGCATAATCATTCTCCTTTACACCTTTTAGAGAAATTTTCAAAGACTGTTTTGGAACATAAGGAACATTATCCTCTGAGTACTCTGCAGGATTGTTGTTCTTGTCTGCATAAACCCTGAACACAGAGAAATCACCGGTGTGTCTTGGCCACATCCAGTTGTCTGTATCTGCACCAAACTTACCGATTGATGAAGGAGGTGCACCTACAAAACGGATATCCTTAAAAGTTCTGCTGGTAATAAGCAAATACATGTTGTCATTATAGAAAGAGGTAACTCTTGCTGTAAGAGTAGGGTCAGCTTTGGTAGCCTCAGCTTTAATCTTCTCAATCTCTTTATCCCAGCGTTTTTTATAGTCAGCCTCATTCTTTGCTTTGGCAACAGCTTTGTTCAGACGCTCAGTAACATCAACAAATTTGTCAATGAAAGTAACAGAAAGCCCCTGTGCAGGAAGCTCCTCAGAAAGGTTCTTTGCCCAGTAACCGTCTTTAAGGTAATCATGCTCCACAGAGCTCAATTTCTGAATTGCACCGTAACCGCAGTGGTGGTTGGTAAACAAAAGACCTTTGTCTGAAACAATTTCACCGGTACAACCGCCGCCAAAATGTACAATTGCATCCTTAAGGCTGCTGTTGTTTATGCTGTAAATGTCCTCTGCAGAAAGTTTGCAACCCATCTCCTGCATCTTTTTAATGTTAAGCTTCTCCAATAGAGGAAGTAGCCACATACCCTCATCAGCCTTAACAGGCATGGCGCCAAACAAAATGGCAAGGGTTAATAAAATTCCCAGTTTTTTCATAAAAATATCTATATTTAAAGATTATTCAGTAACCCCACAAAAATAGCAAAATGACCCCGCAAAACCAAAACATAATGAAAATCCTTATTGCTCCCGACAAATTCAAAGGCTCCCTAACCTCATCCCAGGCTGCGGCGGCCATAAGGGAGGGAATTGAGGAAGCTGTGCACCATTCTGCAGTTGGGCAATCCGTGCCAGAAAGTGGTGGAAATCGGGCACAGAACTTGGTGGAAGTGCAATCCGTGTCAGAAAAAGATACTTTGTTTGCACGGAATACAGTTGTAGGGGAATCGGTTTCCAATAGTGCCGTTTCTTTGGAATTCCGTACGGTTGAGATCGCGGATGGTGGTGACGGTAGTCTTGAGGTGCTTCAGAAGAAGATTCCGGGTGCTGAAGTTGTGGAGGTTACGGTGCATGACCCGCTTGGTAGGGAGGTCCAGTCACAGGTGCTGCTCTATAGGATGCCGAGTGCCTCAGCCGGGGCAGAAAAGGTGTCAGATTCCTGCCTGGAACAAGCAAATGTTTCCGTTGTGGCAGAAAAGGTGTCAGATCCCTGCCCAAATAAGGGGGGCTTTTGTGCCTTCATTGAGATGGCAAAGGTTTCCGGGCTGGAGATGCTTGCCGCAGAGGAGCGAAATCCACTGAAAACATCTACTTATGGAATGGGAGAGGCCATTAGGGCTGCTGTAGCCTGTGGGGCAACCCAAATAACCCTTTCAATTGGAGGAAGCGCCACAAATGATGGAGGTGCTGGTATGTTGCAGGCTCTCGGATACAGATTCTTTGATGCAGAGGGTGAGCAGCTGCCGGTCCCAATAAAGGGTGGGCAATTGCAGCAGATTGCTTCTATATTGGCGCCGGAGGCATGGAACCTTGAAAGAGCTGCGGCGGAATCAGTGTCGGAACATTCAATTGATTCCCTTCTTGCAGAAGGAGCTGAGGCAGCTGGCATGTGTGCTGGAGAGAGCGGATTGTCGGGAATAAAATTTAATGTGATATGTGATGTAACCAATCCTCTTCTTGGGCAACAAGGCGCTACGGTGGTTTATGGTCCGCAGAAAGGGGCAGATGCGCAGGCTTTGCTGCATTTGGAGGCCGGGTTGGCAAACTATGCAGCAGTGGCGGAGAGATGCCTTGGAGTACAACCAATACAAAAAGAGGCCCCTGGAGCCGGAGCAGCAGGTGGCGTAGGATATGCCGGATTGGCTTTCCTTAATGCAGAACTAATACCCGGGTGGAGATTTTTTGCCCAGATTACCGGGTTGGAAGAGAGTGTCCAATGGGCAGATCTTGTAATAACAGGCGAGGGCTCCTTGGATTCTCAAAGCCTTAGCGGTAAGGTTGTGAGCGGAGTGCTTAATCTGGCAACTAGATACAATAAAGAGGTGGTAATCTTTTGTGGAGTCAATAAGCTGGCTCCCGATGAAATGGAGGCTATGGCACATTCATTACCAAAAGGTGTCAGTTGTTATCCCATAGCTTCATTAGGATATCCTCTTGAGGTGTGCATGAATAGTGCGGCTGAGCTGTTGCAGCAGCTTGCTGCAAGCTCGCTTAAAACAGTGTAGGGTCCTCAAGCAGTTTGAAACTCAGGCGATGGTGGGGGGTTACCCCGTGGGCAGCTATTGCGGCGCGGTGCTCTTTGGTTGGGTAGGCCATGTTGCGGTCCCAGCCGTATTGTGGATATTCTGCTGCAATCTTCATCATATATTCGTCCCTGTATGTTTTGGCAAGGATGGAGGCTGCTGCTATGCTGGCGTATTTTCCGTCACCTTTTACAACGCATGTATGGGGTATGTCTCCGTATTTGTAGAATCTGTTGCCGTCGACCAATATATGGGTGGGGCGTATCTGCAACTGGTCAAGAGCCCTATGCATTCCAGTTATTGAGGCTTTGAGTATGTTTATCTTGTCTATCTCCTGCGGTGATACTGCGCATACTCCCCATGCTAGGGCTTCCTTTTCAATTATGGGGCGCAGTTGCTCCCTCTGCTTTGCTGTCAGCTGCTTGGAGTCATTGAGTAGGGGGTGGTAGAAATCTTTTGGGAGAATTACGGCAGCCGCATATACAGGTCCGGCAAGACATCCCCTTCCGGCTTCGTCGCAGCCGGCTTCAATCTCATTGGGGTTAAGGTATGGCAACAATGACTCTTTCATTGCTGCAAAATTAAGGTTTTTCAGGAACTGTCGGGAAGAAATTATTTGACTTTTTTTGTGTAGGAGTCATTTTTCTCATTGAGTATGGCTACATACTGCTTGAGTATGGAAATCTCTTCTTTGAGTGAGCAGATGGTAGAGGTGTATTCTTCTCTCTCTATATCCGCCAGGGAAGTGCCTCTTTCGCTATCATCGTCCATAATGAGTTCTTCCGGCTTAATGTTCATGGCGTTGGATATCTCCCATAATCTTGGACTTATAAGAATAGTGTGTCCCCTTTCAATTTTTCTGTAAGAATTGAGGGAGATGCCTAGCCTGCCGGCCATCTCTTCTTGAGAAATGCCTTTTTTACGGCGTGTCTGGTAAATTTTTTCTTTTATGAAGCCATTGTCTTTCATTGCAACAAAAATATAGCTACATAGGATGTATTATAGAAATCTTTAAGGTGGTATAATAACACCCAATGGGTATTATATTTTATGGGATGTTGCATCTTAAAAATATTTTTTTTAAATTTGAAACCGCTTTTTTGTAGCGCACACAAGTAATTAACACAAAACACTTTAAATACAATTTTAATACAATGAAAACTTATAATACCAGTAATGTGCGTAATGTGGTGTTGTTGGGAAGTTCCAAATCTGGAAAAACCACATTCGCTGAGACAATGATGTTTGAGGGTAAAGTTATTGAGAGAAGGGGTACAATTGAGGGTAAGAACACAATGAGTGACAATACCGAGATTGAGCAGATGTATCAGAGATCTATATATTCAACTCTTCTATATACTGAGTTCCTAGATACAAAATTTAATATCATTGATACTCCGGGTTCAGACGACTTTGTAGGTGGTGTTTACTCCGCTTTCTCAGTTGCTGAGAACGGTATTCTCCTTGTAAATGCAACTCAGGGTGTTGAGGTTGGTACAGAGATTTTTGCACGTCACGCTGTAAAACATCAGAAACCTCTTATCATTGCTGTTAACCAGTTGGATAATGAGAAACAGGATTGGCAGGCTACAATTGATTCATTGAAAGCTACTTTTGGAAACAAGGTTGTTCTTGTACAGTATCCGGTAAACCCAGGTCCTGATTTTGACACTTTCATTGACGTTCTTAAAATGAAGATGTACAAGTTCAAGGATGAGAACGGTACACGTGAGTCATTTGAGATTCCAGAGGAGTACAAAGAGGAGGCATTGGCTCTACATCAGCAGCTTGTTGAGATGGCGGCAGAGAATGATGAGAACCTTATGGAGACATTCTTTGACAAAGGCCAGCTTACAGAGGATGAGATCAGAGCAGGTATGAAAGTTGGTATGCAGCTTGGTGATATCCTTCCTGTATTCTGCTTGTCAGCTAAGAAAGATATTGGTGTAAAACGTATTATGGAGTTCACCATCAACGCTGGTATCACTCCAGACAAAGTTGAGAACAAATTGAAGGACGGCGGTTCTGTTAAAGTTGATTCAGAGGGTCCTACTTCAATCTTCGTATATAAGACAGCTCAGGAGCAGCACTTGGGTGATGTGTCATACTTCAAGGTAATGAGCGGTAAGCTTGTTGAGGGTATGGACGTTGTAAACCCTGAGACCGGCGCCAAAGAGAGAATTGCACAGATTTATGCTGTAGCAGGCAAGAAGAGAGAGAAGGTGAGCGAGGTTATGGCAGGTGATATTGCTTGTACAGTTAAGCTTAAATCTGTTAAGACAGGTCAGACACTTTGTGCTCCTGGTTGCGAGTATGTATTTGAGCCTACACACTTCCCTGCTCCTAAATTCCGTACAGCAATTAAAGCTAAAGTTGAGAAAGACGAGGAGAAATTGGGCGAGTTGTTGAACAAGGCAAATGCAGAGGACCCTACAATTATTGTAGAGTACTCAAAAGAGCTTAAACAGACAATTATCAGCGGTCAGGGTGAGCACCATATCAATATCCTTAAATGGCAGCTTACAAATGTAAACAAGATTGAGGTTGACTTGTTTGCTCCAAGAATCCCTTACCGTGAGA
>JAZTYE010000129.1:0-20691 GCA_045636765.1 Candidatus Egerieisoma sp. | reverse complement strand
CTTCCTGCCAAAACCTCATTCCTTTGGATTGTGGCAAATACGCTGGGTCTGGCATACGGAGCTGCAGTAATGATGGAGGAGGTTGGAAGCGGCAAGCTTTCAAAAAGGGATGTGGATCTGCTCAACAACCATATATGTATTTCCCACAGCAACTTTGAGGACCTTTTCCTCCTCTCTGCAATGGGAGCTGTATGGTATGTATTGCTTTTCTCCCGATGGATAGGCTCGTTTGTGCTGGTGTGGGAGTTGAGGGCCGAATATTATATAAAAGATAAGCTATTCAAAAAAAAATATTAACTTTGCAAGATATTATGTTTTATGGAAATAGAGAGAATTAAATGTTTGATTATCGGTAGCGGCCCTGCAGGGTATACAGCTGCCATTTATGCTTCCAGAGCCAATCTGAGCCCTGTGTTGTATGAGGGTATACAGCCAGGTGGACAGCTTACCACCACAACTGAGATAGACAACTTCCCCGGTTATCCACAAGGTATTACCGGTACAGAGATGATGGAAGATCTAAAAAAACAGGCAGAGAGATTTGGTACAGAGGTAAGATATGGGGTTGTTACCGGAGTAGATTTCTCAAAGAGACCTTTTACTTTGGAAATAGATTCTCAAAAGCAGATTGAGGCTGACACTGTAATTATAGCTACAGGAGCCACTGCAAAATATCTAGGATTGCCTTCAGAAGAGAAATTTAGAGGTCAGGGTGTTTCTGCATGTGCAACATGTGACGGATTCTTTTATCGCAAGAAGGATGTTGCCGTTGTTGGTGGCGGTGACACTGCGTGTGAAGAGGCAACATACCTTGCAAGTTTGTGCAACAAGGTATACATGATTGTAAGAAGAGATGAGTTGAGAGCATCCAAAGCAATGCAGGAGAGAGTGATGAATACTCCTAATATTGAGGTTTTGTGGAATACAAATACAAAAGAGATTCTAGGTGATGACTTTGGCGTTACCGGTGCCGCTCTTGTAAACAACAAAACCGGAGAGGAGAGCCAGATAAAGATTCACGGTTTCTTCCTTGCTATTGGACATCATCCTAATTCAGAGGTGTTCAAAGAGTATATCCAGACAAATAATGAGGGTTACATTATAACAGAGGGCAAGTCACAGAAAACAAATGTCCCTGGTGTTTTTGCTGCCGGAGATGTTCAGGACCCTACATACAGACAGGCAATTGCAGCTGCGGGCAGCGGTTGCAGGGCAGCTATGGATGCTGAGAAATTTTTACAGGAGAACTAAAATCTGACGAGATGCGTTTTATAAATTTCATATTGGCAGTTGCGGTTTCTTGTATGCTCTTTTCTTGCAAGAGCTACTATGATATAGTACTCAAGAGCAATGATATAGATTTCAAATACAAGGCTGCGCATGAGTATTTCAACAACGGAAAATACAAGAAGGCTGCAGATGTGTTTGATAACCTTAATCTTCTTGTACAAGGTTTGCCTCAGGAGGATACAGTCAATTATTATCATGGCTTGAGCAACTATAAGTACGGAGATTATACAGCAGCGGAAACAATACTTGCAAAATTTATAGAGGTATATCCAAGAAGTCCGTTTTCTGAGACAGCAAAGTATCTGAGGATTGACTGCCTGTACAAAATGACTTACCGTTATGAACTTGACCAGACACCAAGCAAAAAAGCCATGACTGTTATAAGTGAGTTCATGTATGAGAATCCTGGCAGCGAGTATTATCCAGTATGTCAGAAAATGATGAGGGATCTTCTTGACAGGCAGGAGAAAAAAAGCTTTGAGTCAGCCAAGATATATTATACTATGGAGGATTACAAGGCTGCCAGATATGCGCTCAGGAATGTCCTTAAAGAAAATTCAGACAACAAGCACAGAGAGGAGATTTTATATTATGTGGCAATGTCTGCCTACAAATACGCATTTAACAGCGTTAAGGAGAAGCAGAAAGAGAGATACTTGGACTTCATAGACGATTATTACAACTTTATAAGTGAGTATCCCGAGTCAAAGTTCAGAAAAGAGTTGGACGGACTATTTGGAAAGGTTGACCACTATACAGACAAGAGTACAGAAAAAATAGAAGAAAAATAATAAAATGGAGAAAAAAGAGTACAAGGTTTACGGTAATACTGTAACCAGAAATTTGAGCGACTTAGCTGAGCCTACAGGCAATATTTATGAGACAACAATGATTATTGCCAAGAGATCAAACCAGATTGCTGCTGAGGTTAAACAGGAACTTAGTGCAAAATTGGAGGAGTTCTCAAACTTTGCAGACACTTTGGAGGAGACTTTTGAAAACAGGGAGCAGATTGAGATTTCACGTCACTATGAGAAATTGCCAAAACCAACCCTTGTTGCAATTAAAGAGTTCCAGAGCGGTGAGATTTACTCACGCAAGGTAGAGGCTTAATAAATGCCGCCATGCTTAAGGGCAAACATATATTATTGGGAATAACAGGCAGTATTGCAGCCTATAAGGCTGCTTTGCTTGTTAGATGCCTTGTCAAACAAGGTGCAGAGGTGAAAGTTGTCATGACAGAGATGGCCAAACAATTTATCACCCCTTTAACTATGGCTACACTTTCCAAAAATCCTATTCTTGTAGATTTCTATAATCCCGAGAATGGCGACTGGAACAGTCATGTTTCATTGGGTATGTGGGCAGACTTGTATCTTATAGCACCATGTTCTGCCAATACTATTGGCAAAATGGTGTCGGGGGTTGCAGATAATCTGTTGCTTACAACCTACCTTTCTGCAAAATGTAAAGTTGCAATTGCTCCCGCAATGGACCTTGACATGTACAAACACCCGTCAACCCAGAGAAATCTTGGGATTCTCGCCAATTGGGGTGTGGAAATAGTTGAACCTGAAAGTGGAGAGTTGGCCAGCGGGCTTGAGGGAAAAGGGAGAATGGCAGAACCTGAGGATATTGTTGCCCAGATTGAGACCATCTTTGCTAAAGGTGGTGCATTGGAGGGGAAAAAGGTGCTCATTACAGCAGGTCCCACAAGGGAGCCCATTGATCCGGTGAGGTATATTACAAACCATTCGTCGGGAAAAATGGCTTATGCCCTGGCTAAAGAGGCTGCATTGAGAGGTGCACAGGTTACTGTTGTTAGCGGACCGGTAAATATAAAGGTAAATACTCCAGGTGTGGAGGTTGTTGATGTGATAACCGCCAACGAGATGTTTCTGGCAACCAAGGAGAGGACACCTGATGCTGATATTATCATTTTGTGTGCTGCCGTGGCAGATTTTACCGTTGCCCAGGTAGGCGAGCAGAAAATTAAGAGGGAGAAGAGCAATTATAATCTGGAGCTTACCCCTACCAATGATATAGCTGCGTGGGTTGGTGAAAACCGCAGCAAAGGGACAATAGCAGTAGGCTTTGCTCTTGAAACCAATGATGAGCAGCAGAATGCCCAGGGAAAACTCAAGAAAAAGAAACTTGATATGATTGTCCTTAACTCCATGAGAGATTCCGGTGCAGGATTTGGTCATGATACAAATAAGGTTACAATCTTCTTTAACGACAGAGAGCCTGTAGCAACCAAGCTTAAGAGCAAGGAGGAGATAGCTGCAGATATTGTTGATAATATACAAAGTCTGATGTAATGCTCAAACGACTTACAATACAGAACTACGCTCTTATAGAGAATCTGGATATAGAATTTCCTCAAGGGCTCGTAATAATAACGGGAGAGACAGGTGCGGGCAAGTCAATTATGCTTGGAGCCTTGTCTTTGCTGCTTGGGGGGAAGGGTGATGTGTCTGCCCTTAAAGATAGCCAGAAGAACTGTGTTGTGGAGGGCGAATTTGAGTGTGAAGGTGAGGAGATAATCCTCAGAAGGGTTATTTCGCCTGCCGGGAGGACAAGAAACTTTATCAATGATGAGCCGGCAACGCTGGCTGCACTAACCCAAATATCATCTTCTATTGTAGATATTCATGCACAGCACCAACATCTGTTGCTTACAGACGCAAGCTATCAGATGAAGGTGTTGGATTATTTTGCGGGTACAGGTGACCTTTTGGATGCGTACAAGGAGACCTATACCAACTTGCAGCAGGCGGTGGCGCAACTTGAAAGGCTTAGGGATGAGATTGCAAGAAAAGAGGGTGACAGGGAGTACAGACAGTTCCAGTTTGACAAGCTTCAGGAGGCAAAACTTAAGGAAGGGGAGCTTGAGGAGCTGGAAATTGAACTTAAACAGCTCTCAAATGCAGGAGTGATAAAGGAGTCAATTTGCGGTGCTGTGGAGTTGTTGAATCCTATGGGTACATCATTTGTACAAAATTTGAAGGATTCAGTGCATTTATTGCAAAAGTGTTCTAACTTTGTGCCCGGTTTGGAGGAACTTTCCCAGAGGCTAGAGAGCTGTAGAATAGAGTGTAAGGATATAGAAGAAGAGCTGGAGGGGCTTGCAGACAAGGTTGTGGTATCACCACACAGACTTGAGCAGGTTGAGGAGAGGCTTTCACAGATATATTCACTTCTCAAGAAGCATTCTGTAGAGAATGTGGAGCAGTTGCTCCAGGTGCAGCAGGAGCTTGAAAAGGAACTTCTGGGCCAGGAGCAGGACCAGTGGGAGGTAAAGGAACTTGAACTGAAGATTGAGCAGCTTACTGCACAGAGGAACACTTTGGCGCAGGAGCTGTCACAAAAGAGAAAAGAGAGTGTTGCATCCTTGAGTGCAACATTACAGGATATGATAAGGGACCTTCAGATGCCATATGCTGTATTTGAGGTGTCAGTATCGGAAACAGAAAAATACTCGTTGCATGGAAAGGATCAGATAGAGTTCCTCTTCAGTGCAAATGGGGGAAACAAGTTGGGCTTGCTGCAAAAGTCGGCATCGGGAGGTGAGCTGTCAAGAATCATGCTTTGTCTCAAGTGGCTTATGGCCCAATATACAGGAATGCCTACAATGATTTTTGATGAGATTGATACAGGCGTTTCTGGAAGTATTGCAGACAAGATGGGAGCCCTTATAGGAAAAATGGGAGAGAGGATGCAGATTTTTGCAATAACTCATTTACCGCAGATTGCATCCAAAAAGGGAACACATCTTTTGGTATACAAGGAGTTTGATGCGGATAACAATGCAGCAACCAAAATACGTACCCTTGGCAATGAGGAGAGGATTCTTGAGGTTGCGCGTATGCTTAGCGGAAGCCAACTAACCAATGCTGCCATTGAAAATGCAAGGGAACTGTTAAACGGAAACAATAATAAATAAATACAATTTTTAACTATGAGATTAATTATTCAAGAGTCTTACTCGCAGATTTCACACTGGGCAGCTGCTTACATTGTGAAAAAGATCAACGATTTTGCTCCTACAGCTGAGCGTCCTTTTGTATTGGGTTTGCCTACAGGCTCAACCCCACTAGGAACTTACAGAGAGCTAGTTAAATTCTACAATGAGGGTAAAGTGTCTTTTAAGAATGTTGTAACTTTCAACATGGACGAGTACATTGGTCTTCCTGAGGATCACCCAGAGAGCTACCACTCATTTATGTGGAACAACTTCTTCAAACATATTGATATTCAGAAAGAGAATGTAAACATTCTTAACGGTAACGCTGAGGATCCTAACGCTGAGTGTGTAAGATATGAGGAGAAAATCAAGTCATATGGCGGTATTGACCTTTTTATGGGTGGTATTGGTCCAGACGGTCACATTGCATTCAATGAGCCTGGTTCATCACTAACTTCAAGAACAAGAATCAAGACCCTTACAACTGATACTATCATTGCAAACTCACGTTTCTTTGACAACGATATCAACTTGGTACCTAAAACTGCCCTTACAGTAGGTGTAGGCACTATTATGGATGCTAAAGAGGTACTTATCCTTGCTAACGGTCATGCAAAAGCAAGAGCTTTGTACCATGCAGTAGAGGGTTGTGTAAACCATATGTGGACTATCAGCGTACTTCAGATGCATCCAAAAGGAATCATTGTTTGTGATGACGCTGCAACTGATGAGCTTAAAGTTGGTACAGTAAAATACTTTAAGGATATTGAGAAAGATAACCTTAACGCAGATTCAATGATGTAATCCATCAACTGGAAAATGCAGGGAGACGGCTTTTGGGGCCGTCTCTTTTTTTTTGTAAATTTGCTTGTAAATAAAACAATGCCATGTACAGAAAAGAAGCTATGCAAAGATTGAGGGAGAAGCTTTCCTCAATGAATATATCGGCAATCATAATCCCGACAAATGATCCCCATTTTGGAGAATATACCCAGAACAGATACAAGAGCAGAGAATGGCTCAGTGGCTTTACAGGCTCTGCAGGTACTCTTGTAGTAACCCTAAAAGAGGCTGCACTATGGACAGACTCCAGATATTTTGTACAGGCTGCAACACAGCTGCAGGGTACCCAGATAAAACTTATGCGAATGAAAATGGAGGGTACTCCAACCATAGCAGAGTGGATTAAAGGGCAATACCCGCAAGGAGAAATTGTAGCAATAGACAAAGCTCTTTTCTCATACAGTGAATATGAATCTTTGAGTAAAGAACTTGCTCCTTGCTCAGTTGAGCTCATAGATGATATCTTTGATCAGTTATGGGAGGAAAGGCCGGCGCTTGTGTTTAACCCTGTCCAGTATCTTAATGCGGAATATAGTGGAGAGACCCCAAAATCAAAACATCAGCGTGTTGTTGAAGCTCTTGGTATACAAGATGAACGTTTTGCCTATATAATAACAATGTGTGATGAGGTTGCATGGCTATGCAATATAAGGGGGACGGATATTGAGTATAATCCATTGGTGCAGTCATACGCCATTGTTAACAATACTGCAATCCATCTTTTTGCAAACCTGGAGTCAATATCAGAAGATGTTAATTCAAAACTCGTTCAAGAAGGGGTAGAGCTGCATCCATACAGTTCTTTTACCTCTATACTGGAAACTCTTCCGGCAAGTATTACAAGAATATGCTCCAAAGGAAAAATTACGGTAAGAGATTATAAAGCTTTGGAAAAGGAGGGGGCCAAATTTATGGAGGACCCAACATTGGGAGGTACTGTAAATTATTTTAAAGCTATAAAGAATAATTGGGAAAAAGCAGGCTTTGAACAGGCATTCATAGCTGATGGTGTGGCATGGTGCAAACTCCTCAAATATATAGACGATTCACTCCTCTCGGGAGAGGAGCTTACGGAGTGGCAGATTGGTGAAAAGTTTGCCCAGTTCCGCAGTGAGCATCCAGCATACAAAGGGGAAAGTTTTGAGCCTATAGTTGCCTTTGGCGCAGCAGCAGCACTGCCTCATTATAGTGCAACGGAGGAAAATGCACAGGTTATCGGGAAGAATAATTTCCTTCTTATGGATACAGGTGCACAATATCTGTTTGGAACAACAGATACAACCAGAACCATACCTATAGGAGAGCTTACTCCTCAACAGAGGCGTCATTACACTTTGGTTCTTAAAGGTATGATTGCTCTCTCTATGGCCAAGTTCCCTAAAGGAACCAGGGGAAGCCAGCTTGATGTGTTGGCAAGGGGTCCGCTTTTTAATGATGCTGCAATGTATTTCCACGGTACCGGACACGGTATAGGCCACTATTTGTGTGTACATGAGGGCCCTCAGAGTATAAGGATGGAGGAAAATCCGGTGGCTTTGGCTCCCGGTATGGTAATTTCCAATGAGCCTGCTGTATATGTTGAAGGAAAGTATGGTATAAGGACAGAAAATGTAGTGCTTGTAGAGAACTGGAAATTTAACAGTACAAATGAATTCTACGGGTTCAAGACTCTTACATACGTTCCAATTGATACAACTTGCATAGATTGGGCCCTTTTGGACGGGCCACAAACAGAGTGGATAAAAGAATACAATAGGAAGGTGTGCCAAACAATAGCGCCACTCCTTAGTGAAGAAGCGGCGCAATGGTTATGTGGTAAATATATTTAGTCCTATTCTACAACAGTGATAGTGAAATCGTTATTGTAAATGATATTCACAGTTGCGCTATTGAGGAGGCTTTCTGTAAAGTTATAGTTGGATTGCAGCATTTTGCTGGAATCCAATTTTTTTACATTGTGGGAACCTTTACCGTGTTTTCCAATCTGCTCAACTGTATATGTTGTAATGTCATATCCCTGGTATGCAAATGGAGTTGGTTCTGCATTGTAAAGTGCACGGTATTTCATAAGGAAATCCTGCACCGGTTTGCTGCCGTAATCTATAAAATAAGGGAGAGACAAATGGAGGTTCATCCTGTGGAACAGCTCAACTTCTATTGTTTCAAAATTTCTCCATCTTGGCGTTCCAAAAAGGGTAATTACTCTTCTGTTTTCTTCTACAGGATTTGTGCACAGCAAATTAAGGTTTCTTACGGCATCGTTTACAAATGCCTCATTGTTTGAAGCTACAAATACAAAGTTATTCTTGCCAGGCTCCATAAGTTTCATAACTCTTTCAAGAATTTCCCTACCCTCAAGAATGCCGTACGAAAGCTCTTTATACACAATGCCTTTCTCTTGCATAAGTTCCCTGGATATCCTTACCAAAGAGGTATCAGAACCTTCCTTCTCAAAGATTACAACCACGTTGGTATCTGCTGCATGTTTGCTTCCAAGCCAGTTGATGAGGTTATTGATTTGTACAGAAGCATTTGCCGGTGCATGAAGAACATTGCTGTGAGTACCGGCCAATTTTTCTCCGTTTGGATCCATAGGCGAAACTACAAGACTCTCCTGGTTAATGAATGGAAGTATTCTTTCCATATCAGAAGATTTTACAGGACCATATATGATATCCTGTTTGCCGGCCATTGTTTGTGCCATATTTTCAATGCTGCCGCAGCTGCTTTGGTCTATCAGTGTAATTGACAGGTTGAAACCTTTCTCCTTAAGATTGTTTGCGGCAAGTAATGAGCCGGCATAAAAATCCATGAAGTTTGCGTTTACCTTTACGGTATCATTGAGCTCCAGCGGAAGAACATAAGCCAATGAAAGATCTTTGGTAGGGGTGTATTCCGGCTGCTGTACACTCACTTCTACGGCATTGTCAGCCGTGAATTCCATCTTCTCCAATGGCGTTTCCTCTTTCTGCTGCGGCTTGTTTAAGCTCTCCATTAAAGCCAGGAATTCATCATTGGGAACATAAAGCTGCTGCTTTTTCTGTAGCATGGTTGTCTGCAGGTTGTTGAGGGCAACAATTGCTTCAACCGGAACATTGTATTTTACAGCAACATCATCAATTGTCTCATACCATTTGACGGTATGCTTTTTCTTTCTTGAGTACTTTTTCAGCTCATCTTTCTGCAACTCAATTTTTGCATTTGCAGGTTTTGCATCTGCGGTGACTGTTGCGGTATCAGCTGTCCTGTAAGAGGGGATATAAATTGTGCTCCCCTCTTTAAGACCAGCTTTAATAAACTCATTATGGCGTACAATCTCATCCAATGTAACATTATATGCTTTTGCAATGGAGTAGAGGGTTTCACCACCTTTGACTTTATGCACAAGCATAATTGTTCCGTTTACATTCACCTTCTCTTTAGAAACGGTAATATTTGGAACATTCTGGCCAAACACAGTGCAGCTGGCCAACAATGAAATGATGATGAGCAATGTACGCATAAACTGATATATTACTAAGTTAACGGAGAATTAAAGGCGTGCCAATAAATTTTTAACATTAGCCTCAATTCTCTCATAAGTATCATCTCCGTAAGTAGCTTTCTCAAATTTTGAGCCGGTAATGTTCTCATAAAGCTCAATGTATCTGTCAGAGATGCTGGTAACAATCTCATCTGTCATCTCTGGAACAACCTGACCCTCCTGACCGCTGAAATTGTTAGCCATAAGCCACTCTCTTACAAACTCTTTAGAAAGCTGTTTCTGCTGCTCGCCCTTGTCAAATCTCTCCTGATATCCCTCAAGGTAGAAGTAACGGCTGCTGTCAGGAGTGTGAATCTCATCAATAAGGTAAATCTCGCCGTCTCTAAGGCCAAACTCATATTTGGTATCAACAAGGATAAGACCTCTTTCTGCTGCAATCTCGCATCCTCTGTTGTATAGGGCAAGGGTAATCTCCTCAAGTTTTGTATAGATTTCCTCACTTACAAGCCCCTGAGCAATGATCTCTTCTCTAGAGATATCCTGATCATGACCGCCAATCTCAGCTTTTGTGGTAGGGGTGATGATAGGTTTCTCAAATTTCTGGTGCTCTTTCATACCGTCTGGAATGGCAACTCCGCAAATCTCTCTTGCACCAGCCTTATATGCTCTCCATGAGCTGCCGGTAAGATAACCTCTTACAATCATCTCAACAGGAAGAGACTCGCATTTGTAACCTACTGTTACCATTGGATCTGGTGAAGCTATTTTCCAGTTCTTTACAATATCACTGGTGCTGTCAAGGAATTTTGAAGCAATCTGGTTAAGTACTTGGCCTTTGAAAGGGATACCTTTAGGAAGCACAACATCAAATGCAGAGATTCTGTCAGTAGCAACCATTACCATGTACTTGTCCTCAATAGTGTAGACATCTCTAACTTTACCATTATAAACAGCAGTCTGTTTTGGAAAATCAAATTGGGTTCTTGTAATTGATTTCATATCTGTAATTATTTAAGTTACAAAGTGTTATAAAAGTCTATAAGATTGTTGCAGAAAGTTTTCCAGCTGAGCCGCTGCTTCTCTTTCCTTATATTCTGTACCATCTCCTCCCTTGCACCTGCATTCTCAGTTGAGAAATACTCCACAATACCTTGGGCAATAGTGGATGGATTGCCATCCTTTAATATAATTCCTGTACCTCTGTCTCCAATAGTCTCCTTAAGGCCACCCACATCTGTGGTAATCATAGGAACCTCAAAATGATAGGATACGGAGCTGATGCCGCTTTGTGTAGCGCTTCTGTATGGAAGTACACAAACATCTGCACAAGAGAAATATCTGTTAACCATATTGTCCTCTATGTAATTGGTGTTCAAGCAGATGTTTTCTTTGTTGGGACACTGGTCAATAAGTTTCTGATATTTCTCAAAGCTGCCATAAGGCTCTCCGGCAACAATAAGCCTGTAACTTTTGTCCAGTTTCCCAAAAGCCTCAATAAGCAGATCCAGACCCTTATACTCCCTGATAAGACCAAAGAAAAGGATGTTTTTGGTCTGCTCACCCTCCTTTTTCTTTATCCCGACAAATTTTTCACATTCCTCCCTTTGGAGCTTTTCTCCAAAATGTGAATAAAGCGGATGAGGTGAACATATGTGCTTTGCATTTGGCATGAATCCAAGCAGGTTTTCTCTAACAGCATTGCACAAAACAACAAAACCGTCCTGAGGTTTGAGAAAATAGCTTGTAAAAGGTCTGTCAAAGAATCGTGGTTCATGAGGGATAACGTTATCCAAAATGGAGATAACCTTACACTCTTTCCCCACATGTCTTGCAATATAACCAAGAGACGGTGCAAACCAGCTCATCCAGTATCTCATTATGAGAAGATCCGGTTTCCACTCCCTTATAGCTTTTGCTGTAGATATATATGAAAAAGGATTTGCCGTATCCAATAGAGCCTGGGACTCTACCGGTACGGCATTATCATTCTCAGTTACATATTGTGTTTTTCCTGGAAAAAGGATGTCAGGATACTGTCTCTTAAAATTGAATGCCTTAACGGTGTGGCATTTCTCCAGTTCATTTAACAGACATGCGTTGAACTGTGATATCCCCCCTCTATAAGGATAAAAACACGATAGTATTGCAATTTTCAAATTACTGTTTTTTAGATTTGATGTACTCATCGTTCAAACCTGCAAGCACATCCTGTGTAATATCCAATGCAGGATTGCCAACAATAACTGTGTTGGAAGCTGCGCTTGTAGTAAGGATTAGAGCGTAACCTTTCTCCTGGTTGTATTTCTGAAGATAGGTATTGATGGCATCCATAACTTTTCTGCTCATCACAGCCTCCTCCTCAGCCATCTCATACTGTTTCTGCTGGCTCAAGTCCTGTAGGTTCTGCTGTCTCTCCAAAAGTCTCTGCTGCTGCTCCTCAGCCTGTGATCTGGTAAGAAGACCTTTGTTGATTTTGGTCTCAAAATCTTTAGCTGCACTCTCAAATGATCTTCCTTTTTTGGTAAGGTCATCCTGGATAGCCTGAGCTTTGCTCTCCAACTCAGATCTTAGGTCGTTGAACATGTCATACTGGTTGATAAGTGAATCCATCTGAATGTAAACGATGCTTCCAGAAGCTGCAGTCTGAGCTGCCTGAGCAGGTTGTGAAGCGTTGGTGTTGCTGCCAGCGTTGCAAGCGCATACAATAGCTGCAACGGCAACAGTTAGAATAAACTTAAGTTGTTTCATTTTATAATCAGTTATTATTTAATTTTCCAAACTGCAAATATAGTCAAATTTTGCTTATTACAGCAATTGTTCCCTATAAGCGCGTATTGTATTTTCAAGACCCATATATAAAGCATCACTTATAAGGGCATGGCCAATTGACACTTCAAGCAGTCCGGGGATATTCTGGTTGAAATATTTAAGGTTCTCAAGGTTGAGGTCATGACCAGCATTCAATCCTAGTCCACATGCAACAGCAACCTCAGCTGCCTTTACGTATGGTTCTATGGCCATCTCTCTGTTTTTTAGGTAGTTTGCGGCATACGCCTCTGTATAAAGCTCTACTCTGTCGCATCCTGTATCAACAGCATTGCGTATCATCTCCTCCACTGGGTCAATAAAAATGGATACCCTTATACCTGCATTGTGAAATACCTTGGTAATGTCTGTAAGGAATTTCTTGTTCTTAATTGTATCCCAGCCTGCATTTGATGTAATGGCATCAGGTGCATCAGGAACAAGTGTAACTTGAGCTGGTTTTACCTCAAGTACCAGGTTGGTAAAAGATTCAATAGGGTTTCCCTCAATATTGAATTCTGTTTTAAGAAGAGGTTTGATATCTCTGGCATCCTGGTATCTTATATGTCTTTCATCTGGTCTTGGATGTACTGTAATTCCCTGTGCTCCAAACTCCTCGCATTTGACTGCAGCTGCAAGAACATCTGGCATATTGCCCCCTCTGGAGTTTCTGATAGTGGCAATTTTATTTATGTTTACACTAAGTACTGTCATAGTAACAATTTGTTTTATTAATGGTTAATCTTTACAAAATTAAGGAAATTGTGATTCATTAAACAATCATTAGAGTAAAAATTTTTATCTTGCGTAAAATTTTGTTTTATGAAAGTTGCGTTTTTTGGGAAAAGGATAGATGAAACAAATATTGCAAAGTTGCTTCTGTTCATAGATAATCTCAAGAAGTATAGTGAGATGGAGTTTTGTTATCACAACTCTTTCTATGACCGCATTACAGCATTCTCACAAGAACTTCCAAAGGGGAGTCTCTTTTCATCATATGAAGATTTGCCTTCCGATACCGACATTTTCCTTTCATTGGGGGGTGACGGAACTTTTCTGGAGTCTGTAACAATTGTCAGACAGAGAAATATTCCTATTGCCGGAATAAATTTCGGGCGTCTTGGATTTCTTACCACGGCATGTGTGGAGGGTGACAACCCATGGATAGAAAAACTGATCACAGGAGATTATGCAATAGAAGACAGATTATTGCTCCATCTTTCAAAAGATGGGACTCCTGAGGGGTTCTATCCATATGCAATGAATGAGATTACAATTCAGAGAATGACACCGTCAATGTTGGAGATAGATATTTCAATTGATGGTCAGAAGCTGCCAAAATATTGGTCTGACGGAATACTTATTGCCACTGCAACAGGCTCAACTGCTTATTCTTTAAGTATTGGCGGACCAATTGTAACTCCAGATTCAAGTGTGATAATAATAGCCCCAATTGCACCGCATAACCTTAATGTAAGGCCACTTATAGTTCCTCATACTTCTGTAGTGGAGGTATCTTTTAATGGAAGATGCAATAAGGCTCTCCTTACTGTAGACAACAGGTCTTTAGATCTTATGGCCGGTGAAAAGGTTACTATAGGCAAGGGTGAGTTCCCAATAAGGACTATATCAATAAACAATAATTTTATAGCTGCACTGAATCAGAAACTATTATGGGGTGAAGATAAGAGAAATGTGCAATAATTTTCTTATATTTGCGCCCTATTTGTAAAAATGTTTTTATGGCAAATGTAAATACCAATATTCCCGAGCATGTTACAATAATTATGGATGGTAACGGGAGATGGGCCAAGCAGAGGGGAAAGGAGAGACTTTTTGGACATAAGGAGGGTGTTGAGAGTGTGAGGGCCTGTACAGAAATGGCAGTGGAGAAGGGGGTAAAATATCTAAGTGTATTTGCATTCTCAGAAGAGAACTGGGATAGACCTGTTGCTGAGATAGAGGGACTTATGCAGCTTATGCTTAAGGCAATTGCTGCGGAGACTCCTACATTTCAGAAAATAGGTGTGCGTTTCAGGGTTATTGGAGATTTCAGCAGATTGTCCCAGACTTTAAAGGATGAGATTGACGATTGTATGAAACTTACTGCAGATAACAAAGGTTTGCAGCTTATAGTGTTCCTTAGCTATAGTGGCAAGTGGGATATCATGCAGGCTGCAAACAAATTTATTGAAAAGAATTGTAAAAAATTAAATGGCGGAGATGTTCCAGCTATGACTGCGGCAGACATTGCGCAAAATTTGTCAACTGCAGATATTCCGGATCCGGATCTGCTTATCCGTACCAGCGGTGAGCAGAGAATAAGCAATTACATGTTGTGGCAGACCGCTTATACAGAATACTACTTTACAGATGTCCTTTGGCCCGATTTTCGCAAAGCGGAGTTTCAGCAGGCCTTGGATGCATACAGCAACAGGGAGAGAAGGTTTGGTAAAGTTTAATTTTAGCTCAGATGAAACTATCTAAAAAAATATTTTTTGTATTGGCATTTTTAATGCCGTTCATTACATACGCTCAGAATGTTGAGCCCGTTGTAGATTATCAGGCACCAAAGACATATACGCTTAAGGGCATTAAGGTTGAGGGTACAGGATATTTGAGCCAGGAAAGGCTTGTGGGACTTACAGGCCTGAAGGCAGGTGACCAGCTGGAGATTCCAGGTGAGGTTCTGTCGGGAATAATGAACAGGATGTGGCTTCAGAGAAAGTTTTCTGATGTGGGCTTTTATATTGATTCACTTTCTGCACAGGGGGACAGCTGTCTGCTTGTAATTAAGGTGCAGGAGCGTCCAAGGGTTTCACAATGGCTTTATAAGGGTGTCAAGAACTCAGAAAAGAATGATCTTGTGGAGAGACTTAAACTTAGAAGGGGAGGTGAGCTGTCTGACTATGTAGAGAAGTCTTCAATTGAAATTATAAAGAACTATTTTAAGGAGAAAGGATACCACCTTGTTGATGTGCATATGACCCATGAGCCTGATACAGTAATTAAAAACGCGGTAAAGGCTACATTCCATGTTAACAAAGGTAATAAGGTGAAGATTGAGACCATAAGGTTCAATGGAAATATAGAGAATATTAAGGAATCCAAACTTGCCTCTTCAATGAAGAAGACAAAGGATTCACGCACAAGGAACTTCTTCAGGTCAAAGAAGTTTAAGGAGAAAGAGTATAAAAACGATAAAGTATCCCTGATTGAAGTGTTCAATGAGGCAGGATATAGGGATGCCAAGATTGTTTCGGATTCAATCAGCTACACTCCAGAGGGCAAAATGGTTCTTGATATCAATATAGATCAGGGAAAGAGGTATTATTTCAGGGACATTACATGGACAGGTAACTCTGTATATACCAAGGAGCAGTTGAACAGTATCCTTATGATTAAGAAAGGTGACATTTATGATGTTGTTACTATGGACAAGAGATTGCAGGGTGATCCTAAACAGCAGCATCAGGATGTAAGGAAGATGTATACAGACAACGGTTATCTCTTCTTTAATGTTACACCGGTTGAGGTTAGAATTGATGGAGACTCCGTTGATGTTGAGATGCGAATTATGGAGGGTAAGCCCGCTACTTTCAATAATGTGGTTATTAATGGTAATACAATAACCAGTGAGAGGGTTGCAAGAAGAGCAGTCTTTACTCGTCCTGGATATTTGTACAGCCAGTCTGATTTTGAGCGTTCAATTAGGGAGCTGGCATCTATAGGACACTTTGACCCTGAGAGATTCCAGTCATCAGCAGGCTATAGTGTGTTACCTAATATAAATAACAATACAGTTGACATTGCGTATAATGTAGAAGAGAAGCCTAATAGCCAGCTTGAACTTAGTGGTGGATGGGGTGGCAATACCTTTGTGGGAACTTTGGGCGTAAGTTTTAACAACTTCTCTGTAAGAAGAATGTTTGACAAGAGTGCATGGAGACCTGTTCCACTTGGAGACGGTCAGACCCTTTCAATCAGATTCCAGACAAATGGTACATATTATACTGCGTTTACAGCAAACTTTGTAGAGCCATGGCTTACAGGCAAGAAACCGGTTTCTTTGAACGCATCTCTATACTACACACGCCAGACCAATTCATACTACTATTATTTGACAAATGATGAGTATATGGAGGTTTATGGTGCAGCGCTTGCATTGGGTTCGCGTCTTAAATGGCCAGATGACTATTTTGTACTTTACCACCAGTTGAGTTGGCAGCAATATAAACTTAAAGATTGGCAGTATAACTTCCTGTTTGCAAACGGTAAGTCAAATAACTTCAGCTATAAGGTAACGCTTAACAGAAACTCTACGGACCAGCCGATTTATCCTAGAACGGGTTCTGATATGATGTTGAGCCTTCAGCTTACTCCCCCTTATTCTGCTTTCAGAGACAAGGATACAGATTATGAAAATATGACCGATCAGCAGAAGTACAAATGGATAGAGTATCATAAATGGACATTCAAGAGTGCGTTGTATACAAAGCTTATAGGAGACCTTGTTCTTAAGACATCGGCAGATTTTGGATATTTGGGTACATATAACAGAAAACTGGGCTATTCACCGTTTGAAGGTTTCCAGCTTGGTGGTGACGGTATGAGCGGTTACAATACCTACGGTTCTGAAATCATTGGCTTGAGAGGTTATCCTAACTACTCGCTTACACCTATTATAGGTGATGCGTATGCCGGTAGAGTTTACGATAAGTTTACAGTTGAGTTGAGATATCCTTTGGTGCTTCAACCGCAATCAACAATCTTTGCGTTGTTGTTCCTTGAGGCTGGTAACTGTTGGAAAGATATCAGGGATTTCAATCCATTTGAGTTCAAGAGATCTGCAGGTGCAGGTTTGAGGGTAATGCTTCCAATTGTAGGTATGCTTGGTATTGATTGGGGATGGGGATTTGATCCGGTTCCTAATGAGGGGTTGAACAGAGGTGGAAGCCAGTTCCACTTTATGATTGGACAGCAGTTTTAATTAAAAATGACAATTATGAAAAAGGGTTTGATTATAGTTGTTGCAATGCTTTTTGTGGCTTTGCAGCTGAATGCGCAGAAAGTAGGGTATATAGATACTGAAAAAATTCTTTCAGTAATTCCGGCATATAAAAATGCCCAGACCCAACTTGAGGCATTAAGTGAGCAGTACCAGAAAAAAATAGAGAGTGAGTATGCCAAGATAGAGGTGATGTACAATAATTACCAAAAGCAGAAAACATCAATGTCAGCTCAGCTGAGGGCTCAAAGGGAAAATGAGATAATAGAGCGTGAGAAGACGGTGAAACAATTACAGATGAGTTATTTTGGCCAAGATGGACAAATGCAGAAGAAGTCTGCTGAATTGTTGGATCCTATTAAAGAAAAAGTGGATGCTGCAATTGCAAAGGTTGCCGCAGAAGGAAAATATACAATATTGTTTGACATAGCAGCAATGCAAGGGGTGGCTTATAAAAATGCAGATGATGATTTAAGCCCGCTTGTAATTAAAATTTTGGGATATTGATTAAGAAATAATATAAACTGATAAAATATGAAAAGCGTTACTAAAATTCTAGCACTTGTAATGGTGCTTTTTGCAACACAATCTTTTGCTCAGGTTAAATTGGGCCACATTAACATTCAGGAGGCAGTACATCTTATGTCTGAGAGAGATTCAGCTGTTGTAAAACTACAGAACTATGAGAAAGAGTTGGTTGAGACAATGCAGGGTATGCAGCAGGAGTTCAACACCAAATATCAGACATATGTTCAGAAAAATTCAACTTGGACAGCCGCAATCCTAGAGGCAAAAACAAAGGAGTTGGAGGAGATGCAGCAAAGATTGCAGATGTTTGAGCAGAATGCACAGCAGGAGATGAGCCAGATGCAGCAGAATTTGTTGGCTCCACTTTTTGAGAGAGCAAACAAGGCAGTTGAGAAGATTGCTACTGAGGGTGGTTTTACTTATGTGTTTGATCTTGGTTCAGGTGCCGTGATTTTTAAGGGAGCAGGCTCAGTTGATTTGTTGCCTGAGGTTAAAAAAGAGTTGGGTATACCAGCAAGCAAGACTGTTCCTACACAGTTTGCACCACAGCAGCAGCCGCAGCAGTAAGTAGAATAATATTTAATTTTACATAAGAAGAGGGACAGCATTTGTTGTCCCTCTTCTTGTTTTTTCCTATAACGGGGGTGGTGAATTTTTTTTATAAATAGTAGTAATCATAAAGAATAATCATTACATTTGTATAATATTATAAAATACACTAACAACAATAACTGCGTATATAATACTATAATATAATACGTAACATTGGAGATTATTCTTTATGGAACACAAAATTATTGACACAAAGGAGGTAGTAATCCGTTTCACCGGAGACTCGGGAGATGGAATGCAGCTGACCGGTACTTTGTTTGCAGATGCCTCTGCACTGTACGGAAATGAAATTTCTACATTTCCGGATTATCCTGCAGAGATCAGGGCACCGCAGGGTACAGTAGCTGGAGTATCGGGATTCCAAGTACACATTGGACAGACAGAGGTTAAAACTCCTGGAGACTTTTGCGACGTTTTGGTTGCAATGAACCCAGCTGCACTTAAAGCTAATGCTAAATGGGCTAAACCTGGTGCAAGCATTATCCTTGATGAGGATTCATTTGATGAGAAAGGCTTGGAGAAGGCCGGCTTCAAGACAAACGACCCTATTGAGGAGATGAACCTTAAAGATTATCATATCGTTTGGGCTCCTATTACATCTTTAACCAAAGAGTCTTTGAAAGACAGCGGTTTGGATAACAAATCAATTATCCGTTGCAAGAACTTGTTCACATTGGGTATGTGTTATTTCATGTTCAATCGTCCGCTTCATTTCACTGAGGAGTATCTTGAGAAAAAATTTGCTAAAAAACCGGCTCTTATTGCGCCTAATAAAAAGGTGTTGAACGACGGTTACAATTACGCACACAATATTCACGCTATTCCTAATACCTACAGAATTGAGCCTGCTGCTCAAGAGCCAGGTATCTACAGGAATATTAACGGTAACCAGGCTACTGCTTGGGGACTTTTGGCTGCATCAGAGAAATCTGGTCTTCCTCTATTCTGCGGTTCTTACCCTATTACCCCTGCTACTGTTATCCTTGAGGAGTTGGCTATCCACAAAGCATTTGGTGCCAAGACTGTACAGTGTGAGGATGAGATTGCAGGTATCTGTACTTCAATAGGTGCTGCTTACGCAGGTAACCTTGCTGTAACTACCACTTCAGGTCCAGGTCTTTCACTTAAATCAGAGGCTATGGGTCTTGCTATGATTACAGAGCTTCCTCTTGTAATTGTAGATGTACAGAGAAGTGGTCCTTCAACCGGTATCCCTACCAAAACTGAGCAGACAGACCTTATGCAGGCACTATACGGAAGAAACGGTGAGTGTCCAATTATGGTTATGGCCGCGCGTACTCCATCACATTGTTTTGAGTCTGCATTCTATGCTGCAAAATATGCTTTGGAGCACATGATGCCTGTTATCCTTCTTACTGAGGGTTTCATTGGCAACGGTTCAGAGCCTTGGAGAATTCCTGATGTAAGCAAATATCCTGCAATCAACCCACCTATCATTGATAAATGTGAGGGTAAATTCAAACCATACGAGAGAGACCTTGAGCGTTGGGCAAGACGTTGGGCTCTTCCAGGAACAGCCGGTTTGGAGCACAGAGTAGGAGGTTTGGAGAAAGCTGAGAACGGTTCAGTATCTTCAGATCCTGAGAACCATGAGCTTATGGTTGCAAACAGAGCAGAGAAAGTTGCAAGAGTTGCAAACTATATTCCAGACCTTGAGGTTATGGGCAACCAGGAGGGTGATGTCCTTATCGTAGGTTGGGGTGGTACATACGGTCACCTTTACACAGCAACAAAACAGTTGCTTGAGGAGGGTAAGAACGTGGGTTTTGCACACTTTGATTACATCAATCCGCTTCCTAAGAACACTGCAGAGGTATTCAAGAAATTCAAGAAGATTATCGTTTGCGAGCTTAACAGCGCCCAATTTGTAAGCTACTTGAGAGGTAAACATCCTGAGTTTGCATTTGAGCAGTTAAATAAGGTTCAGGGACAGCCATTTATTGTTAAGGAGATTGTTGACGCAGTTAATGCTCTATAATCATTTACTAAATTTCTAAAGAAACATTGTTATGAAATATACATCACAAGACTTTAAAAGTGATCAGGAAGTAAAATGGTGTCCGGGTTGTGGTGACCACGCAATTTTGGCATCAGTGCTTAAAGCAATGCCTGAGGTATGTGAGGAGCTTAACA
>JAZTYE010000128.1:0-4579 GCA_045636765.1 Candidatus Egerieisoma sp. | reverse complement strand
AGAACTGCAATCTTTATTGGTCTGGAGAACGGTTCTCCTATCCAGAAAGATCTTTCTTTGCTTAAGCTGTTCTACAAGATGGGTGTACGTTATATGACACTTACCCATGCGGGCAACAATGAGATTTGCGATTCTTGTGCTCCTAAAGAGAAAAAATGGGGTGGTGTGAGCCCGTTTGGAAAAGAGGTGATTGAGGTAATGAACCGTTTGGGTATGATCATAGATGTTTCTCACCTTTCAGATGAGTCTTTCTATGACTGTCTTAAATATTCAAAAGCTCCAATTGTGGCAACACACTCTTGCTGCAGGGCATTGTGCAACCATCCGCGCAATATGACAGACCAGATGATTAAGGATCTTGCAGCTGCAGGTGGTGTTATTCAGATAAACTTCTATTCTTCATTCATTGATCCTGAGTATTCTGAGGTTGCAGGAGCTTTGTGTGATGAATTTGATGAGGCTATTATAGATTATCAATTGCATCCGCGCTGCAAACGCCGCAAAGAGAGATATGAGAAAGCATACGAGGCATTGTACTCAACCCCAAGACCTTCATATAAGGTGTTGGTTGACCATATAGACCACGTTGTTAAGCTTGTAGGTGTGAAACATGTAGGTCTTGGTTCCGATTTTGACGGTATTGAGTCACCTCCTGCAGGTTTGGAGGATGCTTCTAAATTTGGAGTTATTACTGAGGAGTTGAAGCTGAGAGGTTACTCAGATGAGGATATCAAGTGTATTCTTGGAGAGAACTTCCTAAGGGTTATGAATCAGGTTGAGAATGTAGCTTATACATTGTAATTTTTTAAGGGTAAAATCTGCATTATGGGAAAAATAGCTTTGGTAACCGGTGCTACATCGGGAATAGGAGAGGCTGTTGCCGTACTTCTTGCTAAGGAGGGTTACAGACTTATAGTTACAGGCCGCAGGGCAGACAGGCTTGAGGCTTTTGCATTTGAAGTTGAGAATGAGTATGGAGTAAAAGTACTCCCATTGGTATTTGATGTACGCTCCCAGGAGGAGGTTGAAAAACACCTTGGCAACTTGCCGCAGGAGTGGAGGGATATTGATGTCCTTGTAAACAATGCAGGTCTTGCTGTTGGTCTTAATCCTGTGCAGGATGGTGTTGTGGATGATTGGGAGAGGATGATTGATACCAACATAAAAGGTTTGCTGTATGTGACCAGGATTGTTGCCAATTATATGAAGGAGCACAATAGCGGACACATAATAAATCTCTGCTCAATTGCCGGCAAGGAGGCGTATGCCAACGGTAATGTGTATTGTGCGACCAAACATGCGGTAGATGCCCTTACCAAAGGAATGAGGATAGATCTTTTGCCTTACGGTATAAGAGTGTCACAGATTTGTCCGGGTGCTGTAGAGACGGAGTTCTCTATAGTCCGTTTCAAAGGAGATGTTGAGCGTGCAGACAATGTCTATAAAGGCTTCACACCACTTACAGCAATGGATGTGGCGGATGCCATTATGTATATGGTAAAATGCCCGCCTCACGTTAATATCAATGATATGGTTATAATGCCTACAGCACAAGCAAATTCATATACATTCCATAAAGTGTTGTAAAGCTGTATATTGCAACTTATAAGTATAAAGCGGCGAATAATTATTAATAATTATTTGCCGCTATTGTTTTATTTTATTTGCATTAAAGAAAATCTTTAATATCTTTGTAGTGTACTATAATACTAATACACTAATAAACATTAAAGATATGGTCAATTTAAATGAAGCAAGTTTCTCATACGGCAAGCACAAAGTGTTTGACAATGTGAGTATGAAGTTGGAGAAAGGGAAGATTTATGGCCTTTTGGGAGAGAATGGTGTTGGTAAATCAACTCTTTTGAAGATACTGTCGGGATTATTGAAAATGAATGGGGGAGAGTGCTCAGTTTTTGGAGAGGCACCTTATAAAAGGACTCCTTCATTTTTGCAGGATATCTTTTATTTGCCGGAGGATTTTGCAGGTGATAATGTTGTTGTGGAGAAGTATGCAATGCAGCTGGGACAGTTTTATCCTAATTTTTCTCCCGATAAATTCCAGCGTATTCTTGGAGAGTTTGGGGTAGACGGCAAGGCCAGGTTCAACAAACTCTCTCTTGGGCAGCAGAAGAAGGCTATCATAGCGGTGGCTCTCTCTCTTGGTACCAAAGTATTGCTGATGGATGAGCCTTCCAACGGATTGGATATTCCGTCTAAAGCCCTTTTGCGCAGACTTATAGCTGAGAATGCCTCTGATGAGCAGCTTATAGTAATCTCTACCCACCAGGTGAAGGATCTTGAGAATCTTATTGACCCAATAATCATTATGGACAAGGAGAGTGTGCTTATGAATGCCTCAATTGAAGAGATAACCCGCAGGCTCACTTTTGGAATAGAGGCTCAGGAAGATAAGGATGCACTCTATTGCCAGAGGGATTTGAGGGGATATGTTACAGTCCGTCACAATGAGTACGGTATTGAAACCCCTGTAGATTTGGAGGCCCTTTTCAATTGTGCATTGGCAAATAAAGCCTGGTTCAAGGAAACATTTAATTTAAACAGACAGTAATATGAACAATATATTTTCATTTGAAAGATTCCTTAAGGTGCTCAGATATGACCTTAAGATGAGGATGCCGGCAATTGGTGTGATGTTTCTTGTATTTCTTGTTATGCCGCATGCATTGCATATGATTATGGATTTCAATGGAACTTTCAGGGAATCCTTAAGGATTGAAGTTATTGGTGTAATGCTGGTTTGGTTCTTGTATTTTGCGCCTTTCAGCATTTATTCATCATTTAGGGAGAAGCATGGCATAGGGGCGTACCTTATGATTCCTGCATCTGTGCTTGAGAAATTTGCAAGCATGGTATCGGTTTGTCTGGTTATTGTTCCAGTTGCATTTTGCCTGTGCAGTTTCTTAGTTGACTCTTTATTTACCGTTATCCTAAAAAATTCATATGGTGGTTTTATCTCTTTACCTAGTGTATTTAAAGAGTATGAGACAGGCAGGGTATTACTTGTATTTTTCACACTTGTAGGAGCATCACTTTTGGGAAATCTCCTTTTCCGTAAAAGGGCAAGTTCAAAAACTGTATTGGCCCTGTTGCTGCTTACATTCCTTGGTGGCGTGCTGATTATAGACAATATAGTTGATTTTGTATTTAATGACGGCTATGTGGATGCTTCCGTACTTGAAATGAAACGGGTAAGGCTGGATGAAATTTATACAATGTCAGTTGCTGCAATAGGGCTTCTGTTCTATATCCTGGCCTATTGGAGATTAAAGAAGATTCAAATATCATAAAAGGAGGGGAGTATGGATTTCAACCAGAATAAACCGATATACCTCCAGATTGCAGACACAATCTGCGAAAAAATACTCTCCGGTGAGTATCTTCCCGACGAGCGTATCCTCTCTGTTAGGGAGCTGGGTGTAACTCTTGGAGTAAACCCAAACACCATTGCCAGGGTATATGACCACCTGCAAGGGATGGAAGTGATCTACAACAAGAGGGGAATAGGGTACTTTGTAGCACCTTCCGCTCCTGAGCGGATCCTGGAGAAACAGCGTGAGGAGTTCTTACGCGAAGAACTCCCTGCCGTAGCCCGCAAAATGAAACTCCTTGGAGTGCCGATAGAGGTGCTGGGGGAGATGATAGAGAGTAAATAAAAAACGCCCTATTGGGCGTTTTTTATTTACTAGGTGTCAGATAAAAGTTACCTTACATAGTGGGGCATGTCATTTGGGAGAACAATTGAAAGTTCAACCAGTCCGGCAACCTTGCCGTCCTGTTTCCATGCTGTCTGGTAAATCATCTTTTTCTGGCCGTTTTTGTCAATTGTATAGACATTTGTGCCGCCGGTTTCAATGAGGTGGGCAATCATCTTTTTTGAATTTTCATTATGACAAGGGATAAGGCTTTTGCCTACAAGGTCTCCATGATCCTTGAATGTCTCCTTGGACTTGTCATTCATGTAAATTATGATACCCTCTGTGTCACAAACGGTAACGGCACAATTGAGCTCCTTTGCCCAGTCTGGAATAATGTTTTTCATAGGATTAGTCTAGCCAGCCTGCCTCTTTTGCTATGGCGTCAAGTTTCTCAACCATTTTCCAGCGGCTGTGGTCGTTTCTGTTCTCAAATACAAGCATAAGTACCTCTTTCTCTGGGAAGCGGCCTGCGTAGATCTGGAATCCGCCGTTGTCACCGGTGTGGTAAACTTTTCTTGGCATGCCAGGGTTGTCCTCAATGAACCAGCCGTAACCGTATGAGGTGTTAGGTCTGTTCTGGTATGAGCTGAATGTACTGCCGGTAATTTTGGTTACAGGGCCATGGGGCACAGCTGTCATTTTCTCAGACATGAACAAGTTGTTTCTTAGGGCTTTTTCCCACTGTACAAACTCATTTATAGAGGTGTATATACCACCGTCTGCCTTGGTTGCAAAGAAAGTGTCCTCGCCATAGTCATACTGGCGGAATTGTTTGGTCTCTGCTGGAGCATTGTCATCTTCAGTTACGTAGCCGTGAGCCATTCTTGGAATCTCTCTGTCTGCCTGGAAGTAAAGGGTCT
>JAZTYE010000127.1:0-9089 GCA_045636765.1 Candidatus Egerieisoma sp. | reverse complement strand
GAAAATCTCCCAATCCCAATGAGAGAAAAATATATGGCCCTTTTTGAGGAGTACGGAGTGGATACTTACATTGCAGGTCACCAGCATCTGTGCATACGTCTGGAGCACAATGGCATTGATTATATAATAGCAAGTGCATTGTGTAGGCAGCTGGGGCAGGAGAAGTGCGGCTATACGACAATAACAATTGACGGGGAAAAACCGCAGGTAGTATATACCCCAATAGAAGGGACAATTTAAAAGGAGAAAATTATGTTACAACCTGGAGATAAAATGCCTCAGTTTGAGGTTATGGACCAAAACGGCAATATAGTAAGTTCTAAAGATTTTATAGGAAAAAAGACAATAATCTACTTTTATCCCAAAGACAATACCAGCGGATGCACTGCCCAGGCATGCAACCTCAGGGACAATTACCAGGCATTGGTGAATGCAGGATATAATGTTGTAGGTGTGAGCAAGGACAGTGCTGCATCACATGTAAAGTTTATAGAGAAGAACCAGTTGCCGTTTACCCTTCTGGCAGATACAACAACACAGATGCAGCAGGAATTTGGGGTTTGGGCAGAGAAGAAACTCTATGGCCGCACCTATATGGGAACCCTCCGCCAGACATTCATTTTCAATGAGGATGGTATCCTTGTGGAAATCATAGAGAAGGTGAATACAAAAGACCACGCTGCGCAGATATTAAAATAATTATCGGGAAGAAAAATATGAGAACAGCAATTTATGGGGCTGGCTCCCTGGGTACAATTCTGGGGGCCTTCATTACCAAAAACGGTGGGCAAGTAGATCTGATAAACCGTAACAGGGAGCACGTTGAGGCGTTACAGCAGAGTGGGGCAAAGGTAATTGGAACCATGAACTTTATACAAAAGGTAACGGCATATACTCCCAATGAAATGAACGGGTTGTATGATGTCATCTTCCTTATGACCAAGCAGCAGCACAATGTGGAGGTTGTAACTTTTCTAAAGGATTTTCTTGCACCCAACGGTGTGATAGTTACCCTGCAGAACGGAATCCCTGAGCTGCAGATTGCAGATATCGTTGGGGAGAACCGTGTACTGGGATGTACTGTAGCCTGGGGAGCAACCCTTAAGGAACCCGGAGTATGTGAACTTACCAGTGCTCCCGACAGCCTTACATTCTCATTGGGCTCCCTTATCCCGGGAGAGCACCCTTTGTTGCCAGAGGTAAAGCAGCTGCTCCAGATGATGGGCCCGGTAGAGCTTGATGCAAACTTCATAGGAACCCGCTGGAGCAAACTTCTTATAAACTCTGCATTCTCGGGAATGAGTGCTGTGCTCGGATGCACTTTTGGAGAAGCTGCAAAGGACAGGGCTTCCCGAAAGATTGTACAGGCCCTCATAAAGGAGTGCATTGATGTGTGTGCAGCAGGAGGAATAAAGATTGAACCGGTACAGGGAAAAGACATTGTAAAATTGCTTGATTATAACAATCCTGTAAAGAAAGCAATCTCAAACTTCATAATCCCTATAGCAATACGCAAGCACGCATTGCTCCGTGCCAGCATGCTGCAGGATCTGGAGAAAGGAAAACTTACAGAGGTAGATGCAATAAATGGTGTGGTTTCTACATTTGGAAAGAAAGTTGGTTGCCCTACCCCAATGAATGACAAAGTTGTGGAGATTATCCACAGGATTGAGAAAGGGGAGCTTAAACCGGAGTTTGAAAATCTTAAAATGTTTTAGTAATGAAGAGAGTTTTGTTGTTTTTTACTGTAATGTTTATGGTTGCAGGCTTATGCTATGCCCAAAATGGAGCGGGACGTTTTGCTGGGGACTGGAATGGAATACTTGTTTTAGGAGGGCAGAGCATTAAGATGGAGTTTGCCATAGGGGAGGAGAATGGAGTTGCCGTTGGCAGGATGGCTGCCCAGGGGGTAAAGGATATACCGGTTGAGGTTCAGGTGCAGGGAGATTCCCTTCAATTGCAGGTGAAACAACTTAATATGTCATATGAAGGTCTTTTGCTTGGACGCAATATAATGGGAACATTTTCCCAGAATGGTTTTACTGCTGCAATGATGCTGTTGCCCGGCAAACTGGAGGTTGTAAGGCCGCAGACTCCAAAGGCCCCTTTCCCGTACAAGATGGAGGAGGTGACTTTTTCAAATGCTGCCGAGGGGGCCATTTTGAGCGGTACCCTCACATATCCCGTTGGATATGGGGATATGAATAAGAGTAATGTACCTGTTGTTGTTATGGTTACAGGCAGTGGCCTGCAGAACAGGGACGAGGAAATTTTCGACCATAAGCCTTTTGCTGTAATAGCAGACTGGCTGGCCCGTAACGGAATTGCTTCATTGAGATATGATGACAGGGGAACCGGCGGTTCAAGCAATCCGGTTGAGGGTGCTACATCCGAAAATAATGCACGTGACGCTAAGGCCGCGGTAGAGTATCTGCGCAGTCTGGGAGAGTTCGGGAAGGTTGGCATACTTGGCCATAGCGAAGGTGGAACTATTGCCTTTATGCTGGCTGGGGAGAAGGTGCCTGATTTTATAATATCTTTGGCAGGAGTGGCAACAGCCGGTGTTGATTGTATTGTGTGGCAGAATGTTGCTGCATTGGAACTCAGAGGTGTGCCACAGCAGATGGCGCAGGATTATGGCAAGGCCTTGAGAGGTCTCTATGCAGAGAGAGTAAGAAGATTCAGAGAAAATGTATCTGGCGGTGACGATAAGGCAAGAGTTGAAGGTGGGGCAATTCCCCGGGCAAAGGAGTTTGTGCATCAGTTGTGTGCAGAAGAAGGTTTGAAGCTTCCTCCTCAGTTTGCGGAGAATCTTGTAACTGTGGCTTCAACTGTGAGCCCGTGGCTGGATTGGTTTGTGGCATATGATCCTGCAGATGCAATACGGAATATCAAATGCCCTGTTATGGCTGTAAACGGAACTTTGGATATGCAGGTGCCGGTGGAAAATCTGGAAGTGCTGGGCGGGTTATTGGAAAATGATTCCCGGAATCTGATAAAAGAGTATCCTTCACTGAACCATCTGTTCCAGCCTTGTACAAAAGCAACCTCCTTGCAGTATGGAGAGATTGAACAGACAATTTCTACCCAGGTACTGGAGGATATTGTAAAATGGATGAAAAATTAAAAAATGGGAGTCCGGGTCTAGACCCGGATTCCCATTTTTTAACTGTTTGCAAAACAGTAATTTGTACAAAAAGACAACGTCATTATAAGCTATCTCCAAAATCCTGGCGGAATTTGTGTACAAGTTTTGACGGCCAGTCTGTAAGAGGCTCAAGCTCTCCCATAAAGAAGCGTAGGATTGCAGGCTCGTAAGAGAATTTAAGGCCACCTATAAGGTGTCTGTTCTCGTATAGCCAGCTTAGGCGGTCAACTACATATTTGGTCTGTGAAAGGGTGAATACCCTTCTTGGGAATGCAAGGCGCATAAGCTCTACATCTGCAAGAACCTCGTTGCCGTTCTCATCCCTTACACTTGATGCTGTACCGCGCTCCATACCGCGTACGCCAGAACACAAATAGAATGCAGCTGTAAGAGCTCCTGCAGGATACTCGTGCTGAGGAATATGGCTGCAGAATTCACCTGCATTTACATGTGCTCCAAGTACACCCGGAGGGGTTACCATAGGGATACCCGCTTTAACTGCACTCTCTACGCAATATTTGATAAAATCTACGCTCTGGCTTATCATTGTTTCATCTATTGTCTCATAGATACCTACAGCCATTGCCTCAATCTCCCTTATGGAGATACCGCCGTATGTAAGGAATCCCTCAAACAGGGTGATAAGCGGCTCCATCTGTTTGTAGTAGTCTCTGCGGTTGGTACAGATACCGCCACCGCGTGAAGAGGTAAGTTTTCTTGCAGAGAAGTAAACAATATCTGCAAGGCCGGTCATCATTTTAATGATGTCTGCCATTGTATTCTCTTTCCACTCCTCCTCTCTCTGTTTTACAAGATATGCATTCTCTCCAAGCAAGCTGGCATCCAGAACAAGCATAATGCCGTATTTGTCTGCAACCTGTCTTACATCCATCATGTTTCTGATAGAGAATGGCTGGCCACCGATAAGGTTGGTGGAAGCCTCCATACGGATGAATGATATATTCTCTGTACCCTCTGTCTCAATAGCCTCTACAAGCTTGTCAATATCAATGTTTCCCTTAAAAGGATTGTCTGATTTGAGGACAAGGGCCTCATCTTTCAAAAGCTCAATAATTTTTCCTCCAACCTCATTCACATGTGCAAGTGTAGTTGTAAAATGATAGTTGGTAAGTACACTCTGGCCAGGTTTTACAAAAGTTCGTGCAATGATATTCTCCGCAGCACGGCCCTGGTGTACAGGAAGGAAATATTTTTTTCCAAGTACTTCTTCTATACCTTTTACAAGGCGCTCAAAAGACTGGGATCCGGCATAGGCATCATCTGCACGCATCATTGCTGATAGCTGGTTGTCACTCATAGCGTTGGTGCCGCTGTCGGTAAGCATATCTAGAAACACATCTTTAGTGCCTAATTTAAATGTGTTGTAACCTGCCTCTTTAATTGCATCACGTCTTCTCTCAATAGGAACAAGGTTCAATTTCTGTACAATTCTAACCTTGTGGAGCTCTAGAGGAATATCCTCTCCCGAAAAAAATTTAATTTGGGACATAATTGTATATATTTTGTTAGAATCTTTTTACTCTTACATGGCATTCAGGTTCAATATTATGCACTTGGCAATAATCCTGGTGGTAATCTTCTGCTACCCAGAATGTACTTGCCGGAGTAACTTTTGTAACCACATCATACCCTTTTTCTTTAAGTATCCCGATAATTTTTTCCGCACACTCTTTTTCCTCCTGTGTGCTGTAGAAAATCTCAGACCTGTACTGGGGCCCTTCATCAATGCCCTGACGGTTAAGTTGTGTTGGGTCATGAATCTCCATAAACAACTTAAGCAGTGATTCATAACTTACCTCTTGAGGATTATAAGTTATCTCCACTGTTTCTGCATGGCCTGTTGTACGGCTCTTTACTTCCTGATATGTGGGGTTGTCTTTATGGCCTCCCATGTATCCCGAGACCACTGTTGATACTCCTCCCTGCTGTTGCATCAGATGCTCTGTACCCCAGAAACATCCGCCTGCAAAATATGCCTTCTTTTCCATAGGGAAACAAAGGTAGTAAAAAATTGTAAGCAGTATACAATAAGATAAAAATTCGTTACCTTTACAGAAAATATTTATATATGAGACCACAATTTTTAAAGGAAGGAGACACTGTAGCGGTAATGGCAATAGCATCCGCTCCATCAGATAAACAGCTGGCAGCCAATTGGAAACAGCAACTTGAGAGCTGGGGCCTTAAGGTTAAGATTGGCAAAAATATTGAGGCTAAATATCCTGGAGATTTTGCTGGAACACATGCTCAGCGGGCAGAGGACTTGCAGGATATGCTCTTGGATCCGGAGGTTAAGGCAATTATTTCTATTAGAGGCGGTTATGGTACAATGCATACCATAAAGAACCTTAATCTTGAGTTATTTAAAGAGAATCCAAAATGGCTGGTAGGTTATTCAGATATTACAATTCTTCATTATGCCCTTCAGAAAATGGGCATTGAGTCAATCCATGGAGCAATGCCGGGAACTTTTATGGAGGAGTTTGACGGTTTCTCTCAGAACTCCCTAAAGGATGCCCTTTTTGGCAATGTTGCTGCATATACAACAAACCCTCACAAGTACAATGTAAAAGGATGTGCTCAGGGTAAACTTATTGGCGGTAACCTTACCCTTATGAGAAATCTTGTTGCAACACCAAATGACCACAATTTTGATGAACCTACAATCCTGTTCATTGAGGATATTGATGAGAGGATGTATACAATTGACAGCAAACTTTGGCATTTGCGTGAGTGCGGTCATCTTTCAAAATGTAAGGGAATTGTTGTGGGTTATTTTACAGATACCAGAGAGGAAGACCAGTGGCAGAGAGATGTACTTGATCTTATAAACGAGTACACAGCCCCTCTTGGAATCCCTGTAATGTTTGGATTCCCTTGCGGACATGAGCACCCTAATGCAAGCATTTATTTGGGTCGTCAGGTTGAGATGTCAGTAGGTGAGAGTGGTGGAGTCCTCAGGTTCTTATAGGAATATATACCTTAAAAATATTCTTCCCGACAAATTCAGTTTTGTCGGGAAGATTTATTTTATGCCTGATCTTCTTTGCTTTCTACTTTAAAAAGGTCTGTAACCCATTCTCTTGCTTTCTCATAATGCTGTGATTCATTGTGCCCCTGCGGGTCAGAGAATGAGATTGCATGTCCCTGTTGGTTATACTGCTCCGGATATATTACAATAAGGTTGTTGGTAGAGAAGTTTTTGGCCATCTGGGAAGGTAGTTTTTCAAAAGATGCGTCGTATGAGATTGATCCCCTGCGTGCGCTTACTACCACTGCAAGGTGGGAGTCATGCATTTTCTCCCTTATTGCCTCAAAGTTGCACCAGTGCTCCTGTGTAATATATGAGGCAAGGCTTTGTGCTGGCAGTTGTGAGACTACCTTTTTTATGCACTCCATAGTGGCCTCTTCTGCATAGAAGATAATCCCGCAGCCTAGCTGCGAAGCCATACGGCCAAGATGATCTGCCCATTTTACAAATCCTGTCTCATATTCGGCCTTTGGAGGTACTGCCACATGAATTTTCCTTACAGAGATTGCAGGCATCATATATTTGGCAATCATTATCTCCTTGTAGTTCTTTTTAATTATGCTCTCGGTAAGGTTGCCAAAGAATGAATCAATGATGTTGGCTTTCCAGTGCAGACCAATGACAAGATTGGTTGCATGGTGCTCCTCTGCGGCAAGGGTAATTCCGGAAGCCACGTTAAGGTCAAAGCGGGTTACGGGATTTACCTTTACATCTACAGAGGCAGCAATCATTTGAGCTTTTTCAAGGTTCTTTATTCCTGCCTGTTTTCTCTCCTGAATGTTCTTGCTGTCGGTAATTACGCTAAGGGCCACAAGAGGATTATCCAGTTTGGTATCCCTTATCATAAGGGCAAGATTTACAAGGTTCTCTGTGGTCTCAGGGTTTGCAACAGGAATAAGTATCTTTTCAGGCATTTCTTCTGAATCCTGTTTGCTGTCATTGAACTGCAGTTTCTCTTCAAGTGCAAACTTGCGTGCTGAGCGTTCTGTGGCAAGGGAGCTTATGATGCAGGTACACAAAATCATTACAACAGTGCCATTGAGCACATCATCATTTATAAGTCTCTCTCCGTTCTCCATTATAATCTGATGTCCCACCAGTACGGCTGCAAGTGTTGCCGCTGCAGATGCGCTGCTCAAGCCAAAGATCATATTCCTCTCGTTCTTCTTCATTCCAAATATCTTTTGGGTGATGAACGCTCCAATCCATTTACTTCCTATTGCTACGGCTGTCATAATTCCAGCAACCTTAAGTGCGGGTCCTCCACTGAAAAGTGCATTCACATCTATAATCATTCCCACGCCAATAAGGAAATATGGGATAAATATTGCATTCCCGACAAATTCAAGCCTGTTCATAAGAGGTGAGACATGGGGAATAAGCCTATTGAGTACAATTCCAGTAAGGAAGGCTCCAATAATTCCTTCCATTCCTACAAACTGCATGAGTCCGGCTCCCAGGAACACCATTGCCAATACAAATACAAACTGCATGATGTTGTCAGAGTAGTTTCGAAAGAATATTCTGGCAATTATCGGGAAGAAAATGATAATGAATGCTGTGAGAAGGGTAACTTTTATACCCATCATTACCCAGAACATGCCGCTGGTGTCTCCCTTGTACATGCCGCTTATAATGGCCAGGCCAATAAGGGCAAGGGTGTCAACTATTATGGTTCCTCCAATGGTTATGTTTACACTGCGGAGTTTTGAGAGGCCGTATCTGCTTATGATAGGGTAGGAGATTAGAGTGTGCGAAGCGTACATGCAACCCATGAGGATGGATGTGGTAAGTCCAAAATTGAGCAGTTTCATACAGCTCCACATACCTATACCAAAACGGATGGCAAAAGAGAGCAGACCAAAGATTATTCCTTTTGATTTGTTCTGCTTGAAATCTTCCATATCCAACTCCAGACCGGCCAGGAACATTATGTAATATAGTCCTACCTCTCCAAACAGTTCAAAGCTGCTGTCGCGTTCAAGGATGTTGAATCCGAATTCGCCTATTGCCACACCGGCCAGAATCATTCCAATAATATGAGGAATGTGCAGGCGCTCCAGAATCATTGGAGCAAACAGGATTATAATAAGAACCAGAAAAAATATCCAGGTTGGATCTGTAATTGGCAAGTGTATGCTTATGTTTGAAAGTATATCCATATCAGGTGCAGTTTTTGTAAAGTTACAATATTTTATGACAAAATATTTATCTTTGTTTCACTAAAAATGGGTAAAATGAAAAAGCTTCTATTTAGTATATATATGGCTCTGGTTGCACTTTTTTGTGCCGGATGTGAGATAAAAGTGGAGTATGAAACCATCCCTTTTGTGGTAAATGATGTGTATTACAGCCTTTTGCAGAATGATAAAGTGGTAAAGGGTGTCTATTATTCTCAAAGCAGTTTTGAGAAGGATTTCAAACCTGCCATTGCAGGGGCTGGCAGCATGGACAAACTGGCAGATTTTGAGAGCAGCTTTGTGGTAACAGTTACTGGCGTGTCATCAGAAACAAGAAGGAGTATAGAGATAGTGGAGGTGCTTAAGAAAGATATGACATTGCATATAAAATACAAGATAACAGACGGTGAAAAAACAGGAGCCAAAATGCGCCCCTGCGTAGTGGCAAGCATAAGCCGTAACTATACGGATTGTGATATTGCTTTTCATGATATATCAGATTGGGAGTAGATTTTTGTATAAAAGGTGTGAAATTTTAATTAAAAATTTGCATTTGTAAAAAATATAACTACCTTTGCAATCCCAATACGGACCTGCGGGCGTGGCGTAATTGGTAGCCGCGCTAGACTTAGGATCTAGTGCCGAGAGGCGTGGGGGTTCGAGTCCCTTCGCCCGCACAAGAAGCTCAACTGAATTTCAGTTGGGCTTC
>JAZTYE010000126.1:0-9215 GCA_045636765.1 Candidatus Egerieisoma sp. | reverse complement strand
TATACCAACCCTGAGGAGGTAGTTGATTTTGCTACCCGTACAGGTTGTGATTCATTGGCTATCTCAATTGGTACTTCTCACGGTGCTTACAAATTCACCCCTGAGCAGTGTACAATTGACCCTCAGACTGGCCTTATGGTTCCACCTCCATTGGCATTTCACGTTCTTAAAGCAGTTGAGCCGAAACTTCCTGGTTTCCCTATCGTGCTTCACGGTTCTTCTTCAGTTCCACAGGAGGAGGTTGCTACTATAAACAAATTTGGTGGTGCTTTGAAAGCTGCTATCGGTATTCCTGAGGAGTGGTTGAGAGAGTCTGCTAAATCTGCAGTTTGTAAGATCAACATTGACTCTGACTCACGTCTTGCAATGACAGCTGCTATCCGTCAGACATTTGCTGAGAAACCAGCTGAGTTTGACCCACGCAAATATCTTGGTCCTGCAAGAGACAACATGGAGAAGATGTACAAACACAAGATCATCAACGTTCTTGGTTCAGACGGCAAATTGGAGTGCTAATCAGCTTCTGTGAAACATATTGAGCGCCCAGCCTTTGGTTGGGCGTTTTTTTGTATCTTCGCGGCTCAGATTCATAGAAATGAGAAATAAGGTAAAAGCAATTTTTTTTGATATTGACGGTACGCTGGTAAGTTTCAATACTCATCAGGTTCCACAGGAGACCAAGGATGCAATCCGCAAGTTGAGGGAGAAGGGTATAAAGGTGTTTGTAGCTACTGGAAGGATGCTTAAGATGGTAGAGGTACTCAATGATATTGAGTTTGACGGGTATATCACATATAATGGTGCGTGCTGTGTTGATGCCACCAAGGAGAATGTGATTTTTAAGAATACTGTGCCTCAGGATGAGCTTGAGGCTTTGGTAGAGAGGCTCAAATGGGATCATTTTCCGGTGTCGTTCATGTGTAAGGATGAGATGTATGTGAATGAGCTTGCTGAGATTGTGCAGAGAGTTGCAAAGGTTGTTGAGGTAGAGCCCCCAATTGAGAAACCTGTGGAGGAGATAATTAAAGAGGATGTGTTCCAGCTTTGCATTTATGTAGATGAACCAAAACTTCAGCAGATTATAGCGGAGACTTTGCCTGGTTGCGCAGGCATGCGCTGGATTGAGTATTTTGCAGATGTGAATGTGAAGGGGATGACCAAGCAGCTTGGTATAGACAAGATACTTGAGCATTTCAATATTCCGCTTGAGAATGCAATGGCTTTTGGAGATGGAGGCAATGATATCCCTATGCTGCAGCATGTTCCATACGGAATTGCAATGGGAAATGCCAATGATGCGGTTAAGGCAGCTTCATGGTATGTTACCGGCCATGTGGATGAGGGTGGCCTTGTAGATGCCCTCAACCATTTTGGGTTGCTGTAGCGGAGATAACTGCCAAAATGGCGCATGTGCCTTTTGGCAAATTATTTGCCTACCCAAAGGGTAGAAATTAAATGTGAAAATATAAAAAGATATATACAGCTATGTTCAAATCTAAAAAACAAGAGGAGACTATTAAGGAAGAAGAGTTGAAGAATGCTCAGCAAGAGGCTGGTGCACAGGAGAATGCAGATGCACAGGAAAGTGAGTCCAAAGAGGGAGCACAGATGGAGGATAATAAAGAGGGGGAGAGTGGCAAGGAGCAGGAGGCTCAGCAGGAGCAGCCACAGAAGAGTGTTGAGGAGCAGCTAACAGAAAAATTGGCAGAGACCAATGATAAATATGTGAGACTGATGGCTGAGTTTGACAACTACCGCAGAAGAGTTGCAAAAGAGAAGCTGGATCTTATTTCTACAGCTGGCGAGGATGTGATCAAAGGTATGTTGCCTGTATTGGATGACTGCGAGAGAGCATTGCAGGTGTTGAATGCCGCTACAGATACAGAGGCTGCCAAAGCAGCAAAAGAGGGTACAGAACTTATCTACAATAAGCTTATGGCTTACCTTAAATCTAAAGGCCTTGCACCAATTGAGGCTGTAGGCAAGGAGCTTGATACAGACTTCCATGAGGCTGTTGCCCAGTTCCCTGTTCAGGAGGCTGACAAGAAAAACAAGGTATTTGATGTTACCCAGCAGGGATACACCCTTAACGGTAAAGTTATCAGATACGCAAAAGTTGTTGTAGGAATCTAAATCACAAGCTTCCCGACAAATAATTCTGAGCAGTTGCATAAGTTGTCCCAGAACAAATAAAACCTGTTGGGAAAGGAGAATATAATATGGCAAAAAGAGATTACTATGAGGTCCTTGGGGTTAGCAAGGAGGCCTCTGCAGAAGAGATAAAGAAGGCCTACAGAAAGATGGCCATCAAATATCATCCCGACAAGAACCCGGGTGATAAAGAGGCTGAGGAGAAGTTCAAGGAGGCAGCCGAGGCGTATGATGTCCTAAGCAATGCCGACAAAAAGAGCCGATATGACCGTTTTGGTCATGCTGGTGTGGATGGAGCAGCCGGCGGTGGCGGATTTGGTGGCGGCGGATTCTCAATGGAGGATATTTTCAGCCAGTTTGGAGACATCTTTGGAGGTCACTTTGGCGGCGGCTTCGGTGGTTTTGGAGGCTTTGGCGGCGGTGGACGTGGCCAGAGAGTGCAGAGGGGCTCGGATATCAGAATTCGTGTAAGACTTTCCCTTAAGGAGGTTATGCATGGTGTTGAGAAGAAGGTTAAGATAAACAAGAGTGTGCTTTGTCCTGACTGTAAAGGAAAAGGTGCAGCTTCTGAGGCAGATATAAAGACATGTGACCATTGCCACGGCAGCGGTGTAGTTACCCAGGTGGTAAACACAATGTTCGGACAGATGCAGAGCCAGGCAGCCTGCCCGGTATGTAAAGGAGAGGGTAAGGTAATTGCCAAAGCTTGTAACAAGTGTCATGGTAGCGGACTTGTAAAGGATTCAGAGGAGATTTCATTCAAGATTCCGGCAGGTGTTGCACAGGGAATGCAGCTTACCGTACAGGGTAAAGGAAATGCAGCCAAAGCGGGCGGCATAAACGGAGATTTGCTTGTTGTAATAGAGGAGGAGCCTGATAAGGAGTTGCAGAGAGACGGAAATGACCTCATCTATTCTCTATTCATAAGTGTTCCAGATGCAATTATGGGTACAACCGCAGAGATTCCTGCAGTTGACGGCAAATTGAGAATAAAGATTGAGCCTGGTACACAATCCGGCAAAGTGTTGAGACTAAGGGGCAAGGGAGTTCCTGATGTTAACGGATACGGAGCAGGTGATCTTTTGGTGTACATTCAGGTATGGATACCTAAGAATATTACAAGTGATGAGAAGAAGATGATGGAGAAACTTAAAGATTCAAGCTCTTTCTCACCAAAACCAAGCAGCGAGGAGAAAAACTTCTTTGACAGAATAAAAAGGATGTTCAGCTAATTAGTGCTTAACTGCTAATTAAAAATTTAGTATATTCGCAGCATAAATAAAGCGATATCCTATAATGAATTACATAAACGTTTTAAAAAGGGTAATGATGCTTTCAAGTATTGTTGCCCTTTTTCTTTTTGCAGGTGCGTCAGAGAGTATGTACGCACAGGAGAGCGGAAACAAGGAGATGAAATTCCGTTACCCGCTGGATGTTACAATGAGTCTTTCGGGCAATTATGGAGAACTCCGCAGCAACCATTTCCATGGTGGAATAGACTTTAGGGTAGGAGGTGTTGTAGGTGCGCCAATATATGCAACTGAAGAGGGCTATATCTCAAGGGTTACAGTGGGCCCAAGCGGATACGGCAACGCAATCTATATACAGCATCCTAACGGATATGTCTCTGTTTATGGCCACATGCACTGCTTCAAGGATGAGTTGGCTGAATATGTAAGGGAGAGGCAGTATGAGCAGGAGAGTTTCAGACAGGACATCTCCTTTACCCCTGAGCAGTTCCCTGTGAAGAAAGGGGATTATATAGGCAAGGCAGGCAACTCAGGTTCGTCGGGAGGACCTCACCTGCATTGGGAGGTAAGGGATGAGAAGAATAACCCAACCAACCCTTTTCAGAGGGGATATCTGAATATTCCCGACAATCTTCCTCCAACTTTCCGCAGCATACTTTTCTATGGATTTGAGCATGTTGACGGTGTGGCAGAGAGCTACTATGTGGGCAATCCAAAAGAGGGTGTGACACCGCTACCTGAACACTCATACATATGTATAGATGCAGTTGACAGGCAGGAGGGTACAAATGCTAAACTTGCTGTAAGCGAGTATAAAGTATGGCTGGATACAACCCTGGTGTACCATTTTACCCTTGGAGAGGTACCTTCTGCATGGGGCAGGGATATAAACTCCCTTATAGAGTTCAAGCAGAAAGTGGTTCGCGGCCGTACTTATGTAAAATCGTATGTTGAGCCTGGCAATCTTTTGCAGGACAGGATAAAGGGTTCAAATTCAGGCATAATAACCCTGAAGGATACCCTTAAGCATAAAGTCAGGATAGAGGTTAGGGACATAGAGAACAATAGGGCCACCAGAAGCTATACTGTAAAGAGGGTAGATTCACTTTTTACAGGAAAACTTGCAGATTCAGTAACCAGAAAAGATTTTGCGGCATGGTTCCTTCCCAACTTCCATATTGCAGACGGCCTGAAGCTTTATATGCCTAAAGGAACACTCTATAACTCTATATACCTTAATGTAGATACTCTGGAGAACAGGGTTACCCCTTTTGCGCCGGTCTGGAATGTGGCTACAGACAGAATAGCCCTGAGGAAATCTGTATCCATTGCAGTAAGGTGCATTCTTCCCGACAGCCTCAGTTCCAAAGCATTCCTGGCATATGTATATAAAGGTGGCAAACTTGGTTATGCTGGGGGAAAATATGACACCCTCAAGAGGGAAATAATGGCAAATGTATTATCTTTGGGAAGTTTCACAGTTGGAGTGGACCTTGTTCCCCCTCAAATTACAGCAACCCTTAAAGACAATGCAGTTGTCCAGGGGAGCAGCATTGTCTTCAGGATGAGGGATGATTTGTCGGGAATAAAGGATTACAGAGTTGAGATTGACGGGCATTGGGTGTTGGCTGAGCATGATGCAAAGACCCGCAGGGTTATAATTCCGCTGCAGTATGCAAGGATAAAGAGAGGTGCAAAGCACACTCTTGTATTTGAGGTGGAGGACAATTGTGGAAATGTAAGCAGAATTAAGAGAAGATTCACTTGGTAAAATATACGGTATGAAAACAACTTCTACAGGGCTGCAGTATGGTGCAGAAGAGGGAATTAGAGTAATAGGCCTTATGTCCGGCACTTCATTGGACGGATTGGATATCTGTTATGTGGAGTTCAGGAAAATCAACGGAAAATGGGAGTACAACATCCTTATTGCAGAGGATGAGGGGTATTCTGATGAGCTTAAGCACAAGCTTGCCACTGCCCAGAATATGAGTGCCATTGATTATGCATTGCTTAATTCAGACTACGGCATCTATTTGGGCGAGAGGGTCAAGGCATTTATTGACAGACACGGCATTGAACCTCATTTTGTGGCTTCACACGGATCTACCGTATTCCATCAGCCGGCGTTTCGCTTTACTACTCAGATTGGTTCAGGTGCAGGTATTGCCGCTGAGACAGGTGTAGATTGTGTTTGTGATTTCCGTACAACAGACGTGGCTCTGCATGGTCAGGGTGCTCCGCTTGTTCCAATTGGAGACAGAAACCTTTTTGGAGACTTTGACTATTGCCTTAATATGGGAGGTTTCTCAAACATCTCTTCCGAGAGTTTTGTAGAGGGAGCCGACGGTGAGAAGATTCCTGCTCGTATAGCATATGACATCTCTCCTGTAAACTATGTGATGAACTATTATATGAGGCAGATAGGCCAGGAGTATGACAAGGACGGAGAGCTTGCCCGCAGCGGTTCTGTATGCCAGGAGCTTCTTGATGCCTTGAACAACCTGCCTTTCTATACGCAGGAAGGCCCCAAATCTTTGGCCCGCGAGTGGGTTGAGAAAGAGGTGTTCCCGTTGTTGGATTCATACGGCTTGAGCAGGGCAGATCTGCTGTGCACTTTCTGCGAGCATGTGGCCCAGCAGATTTCACGCAATATAAAGGGAGGCAAGGTGCTTCTTACAGGCGGTGGCGCATTGAACAAGTTCCTTGTGGAGAGAATGCAGGCAAATGCCCCTCAGTGTGAATATTTTGTTCCCGACAAACTTACAATCAACTTTAAGGAGGCACTTATCTTTGCATTCCTTGGAGCTCTGTATGTTGTAGATGAACCAAACTGTATGAGTTCTGTGACCGGAGCACGCTACAATTGCATAGGAGGAGCTCTTTATAAGGCCGGTGGATTGGAAAAGCTATAAAATTTGTAAAATTTTTAGGGAAAAATTTGCAGATTAAAATATAATTCATACCTTTGCACCCACAAAAAATAAAGCAACCTCTTACAAGCACCTGCAATACGGTTTTTTAAGGTGTAATGTTGCACTTAAAAAATTTAATTGAAAATGGATCTAATTAAAATTGCAGAGCAGGCATTTGCCGGTGAGAAAAAAGAGTATCCAGAGTTTAGAGCAGGTGATACACTTACAGTTACCTACAAAATTAAAGAGGGTGACAAAGAGAGACTTCAGAAATTCCGTGGAGTAGTTATTCAAAGAAGAGGCGCTGGTTCAACAGAGACTTTCACTATCAGAAAAGTATCTAACGGCGTAGGTGTAGAGAGAATTTTCCCAATCGCTTCTCCATTCATTGAGTCAATCGTACTTGAGAAACGCGGTAAAGTAAGAAGAGCAAGAATTTTCTACCTAAGAAATCTAACTGGTAAGAAAGCTCGTATTAAAGAGCGCACTTACGGTGGTAACAAAGCTGAGTAATCAGCTTATACAACGGCTCCGTAGCTCAACTGAATAGAGCATCTGACTACGGATCAGAAGGTTACAGGTTTGAATCCTGTCGGAGTCACGCTACAAGCAGGAAATCCCTTCACATTTGATGTGAAGGGATTTTTGTTTTCATCCGAGGCGTTGAGAGCTTGCTCTCATAAGCAGAGGAGGGAAACAAAAAACAGCACAGCTGTAAGGCTGTGCGGGATTTCCCCCGCTTGGGCTGTATTCCCGGCTCCTGCAGGAATGCCGGAGGCCAAATCCTGCTCTAATTCTCACCTTCGGAGTTCGTGCAATTCACCGTGGGCAGTCACCCATTGTGGAGGTGCCACTGGGGATGGAAAGCGCCCACAGTGTGCCAATTTTGGCACATCCTGAACAGTAATCATTGTCGGGATGAAGACTGGTGTGGGGTAGTGCCCACGGTGAATTGCACGAACTGTGCAAAAGCTTTACTGCCTCACAAAACAATCCCTGCAACCATATCATTCGGCTGCAGGGATTGTCATATAAGTACCAATATCAATGGTGAGGTTTATCTCATTTCAAATGATATAGGAATATGGATAAACTGTTCTACAGGTTTGCCATTAAGCATGGCAGGCTCCCATTTTGGAGATTTGCCTATAATTGAAATCACCATCTCATCTAGTTCGGCACACACACTGTCCATAATTTTAATGTCTTTCACTGCTCCATCTTTGCCAATAACAAACGACACTTTCATATTTCCGTGGTGCTTGCATCCTTCCGGTCTGTACAACTTGGTGAAAAGCCACTTTGAAAAACCTTCCATTCCCTGTCCCTGGAAAGATGGCATTGTGTCGGGTTCAAGTATATAAAATGGTACCCTCTCATTGGGCTCCTCCTGTTTATATGAAACCACAATAAGTTTGTCCAGTTCCTGTTGGATCTTCATATTTATTATTATTACTCCATTTGCCGCTTTTTCTCCATATTTCTCTTTGGCTTCAGCATCTTTAAGCACTTTAATGGAACTGATGCGATGTTGTTGAATTGCGTCAAGTTCGGCCTTAGAAATTTGTTTCTCTTCACCCCATTCATATCGTAAAATGTAAAGAGGTTGATTTTTTTGATTATTTTTGTCCGAAGTTTCGGAAATTGTCTGAGCCTGCAGCCCCAGGCACATACATACCAGCGGTAGCACATACAGCAACCGCAGCTTCCTCAAAAGAGGTGATTTGGATTTTGACATCATAGTAATACGTTTTTTTAGGATACTGTGATTAAAGCTGTTGGCAACTGAGTAGCCGCTCTTGCCAACGGCTTTCCTTATTAATAGATATTGGTACTCCTTTATATCTGTTTCTGACCGCAATACTGCATCATCAGCCTCATACTCGTGCAGATCCTTCAAGTCTGCACGCAGCATCCATATTGCAGGATTGAACCATTGGAAAGCAGACATAATATCTACAGCCAGCAATTCAATTGAATGCCTGTAACCGATGTGCGCCCTTTCATGTGTAAGTATGGAAGTGTGGTTGTTTTTCCAGTCATCACTGGATATTACAATGAATTTCATCCAGCTGAAAGGATCGATATTACGTTCAGTTACAAAAATCCTGCAACCATCTTCATTGCTTATATTTACGCTGCTCCGTATAATTCGCGATATGGACAACACAGATATCACAATACGTACAATAACATAAGCAACGCCTGCCCAGTATAATGAAACAACGGCAACCTGCCACCACGGTAAACCACCTTCAGCAGGAAGAATCATTCCTGTCTGCAATTCTTTAATCCCTGCAACTTCTGCGGTTGCGCCAGCAACAGCCGGCTCCAGCCATAAAGGAAGATGGCCTGCAGAAACATTTACAGTTATGATACAGAACGGCAGTACAAAAGAGATAATTGCTGTCCCCACAAGTACAATTCTATTGAATCTGTGGAATGTTTCCTTTTTGAGCAAAGCGCGGTAAAACAGATAGAAAATCAGCAGGATTACTGCAGCTTTGGCTTCATATAATATGAAATCCATCATTTTTGTTCACCTCCTTCAATCATTTCTATAAGTTCCTTCAGCTCTTTAACGGTAATCTTTTCCTCTTTCACCAGAGCTGAAACGGCACTCAAATAAGAATTGTTGAAGTATTTGGAAATGATTCCCCCCAGAGTCTGTTGTTTATATTCGTCCTTTGTTATTTTCGCAAAATACTGATAGGTAGGGCCATAAGATTTATGATCGATAAATCCCTCTTCTTCAAGCATCCTTACCTGTGTGGACAAAGTGGAAAAATGTGGCTTTGGATCGGGATACAGCTCCCTTAATTCCCTTACAAATAGAGGTCCTTTCCCCCAAAAGTGGTTCATGATAACCTCTTCCTTTTTAGTCAAATGTTTCATGAGA
>JAZTYE010000125.1:0-8944 GCA_045636765.1 Candidatus Egerieisoma sp. | reverse complement strand
ATGCATTTGATACAGAGAGCGAGGATTATAGGGTAATTGAGATTAATGCCCGCTTGAGCCGTTCATCAGCATTGGCATCTAAAGCTACAGGTTATCCGTTGGCATTTGTTGCTGCAAAGATTGGCTTGGGTTATGGTTTGTTTGAGCTTAAGAACTCTGCAAACGGCGTTACCCCTGCATTCATGGAGCCTTCATGCGACTACATTGTATGTAAAATGCCACGTTGGGACCTTTCAAAATTCCATGGTGTAAGCCGCGAGATTGGTTCTTCAATGAAATCTGTAGGTGAGATCATGTCAATAGGACGTACATTTGAGGAGGTTATCCAAAAAGGTATCCGTATGATTGGACAGGGTGCACACGGTTTTGTTGCAAACAAGGAGATTGTTGTAAAAGATATTGAAAAAGCCCTTAACCAGCCTACCGACAACCGTATTTTTGTCATCTCAAAAGCATTCAATGCAGGTTATACAGTTGACCAGATCCATGACCTTACAAAGATTGACAAATGGTTCCTTGACAAACTGTACAACATTATAATTACAGGTAAAGAGCTTATGGCTCTTAACAGCACCCAGGAGTTGGGCTATGACCTTCTTAAAAAGGCAAAACGCCAGGGATTCTCAGATTTCCAGATTGCAAGGCTTGTACTTAAAGAGCTTAATGCACAGGATTCAGATGCATCTCTATTGGAGATAAGAAAATACAGAAAATCATTGGGCATTGTTCCGGTAGTAAAACAGATTGACACCCTTGGTGGCGAGTATCCTGCAAAAATCAACTACTTGTACTTGTCATACAGCGGAGACAAACATGACATTGAGTTTGCAGATGATAAAAAATCAATCATTGTACTTGGCTCCGGTGCTTACCGTATTGGTAGCTCTGTAGAGTTTGACTGGTGTAGCGTTAATGCACTTACAACAATCCAGAAATGCGGTTGGAGAGGTGTAATGATCAACTACAACCCGGAGACTGTATCTACAGACTATGACATGTGCGACAGATTGTACTTTGACGAGCTTACATTTGAGCGCGTACTGGATATCCACGATTTGGAGAACCCATACGGTACAGTAGTTTCTGTAGGTGGACAGATTCCTAATAACCTTGCACTTAAACTTGATGCAAACGGTATCAACATTCTTGGTACCCAGGCTAAATATATAGACAACGCAGAGGACAGACACAAATTCTCATCAATGTTGGATGAATTGGAGATTGACCAGCCTAAATGGAAAGAGCTTTCTACAATGTCTGATGTTTATGAATTTGTAGACAAAGTTGGTTTCCCTGTATTGGTAAGACCTTCATACGTGCTTTCAGGTGCTGCAATGAACGTATGTTCAAACAAAATTGAGCTTGAGCAGTTCCTTAACCTTGCTGCAAATGTTTCAAAGAAACACCCTGTTGTAGTAAGTGAGTTCATCCAGAATGCAAAGGAGATTGAGTTTGATGCAGTAGCAGACAAAGGTGAGGTAATTGCATACGCAATTTCTGAGCACATTGAGTTTGCGGGTGTACACTCAGGAGATGCAACTATACAGTTCCCTCCTCAGAAACTGTACATTGAGACTGCACGCAGAATTAAGAAGATTTCACGCAAGATTGCACAGGCTCTTCAGATTACTGGTCCATTCAATATCCAGTTCCTTGCAAAAGACAATGCAATTAAAGTTATTGAGTGTAACCTTAGAGCTTCAAGAAGCTTCCCATTTGTATCTAAAGTGCTTAAGATCAACTTTATTGAGTTGGCTGCTAAAGCTATGATTGGTGAGCCATACGAGATTCCAAGCAAGAGTGCATTTGATTTGGATTACGTAGGTATCAAAGCTTCACAGTTCTCATTTGCACGTTTGCTTAAAGCAGACCCTGTTCTTGGTGTTGATATGGCATCTACCGGTGAGGTAGGTTGCTTGGGTGATGATACCAACGAGGCAATCCTGAAATCAATGTTGTCTGTAGGTTATAAAGTTCCTCAGAAGAATATCCTTCTTTCTACCGGAGATGCAAAACAGAAAGCAGAGCTTTTGGATGCTGCAAAACTTCTTGCAGAGAAAGGCTACAACCTTTATGCAACCGGCGGTTCATGGAAATATCTTGTTGAGAACAATATCCCTGCAACCAGAGTTTACTGGCCAACAGAGCCAAGCATGGAGCCTCAGGCAATGGATATGCTTAGCAACAAGCAGATTGATATGGTTATCAACATCCCTAAAAACCTTACACAGGAGGAGTTGGAGAACGGTTACAAAGTAAGGCGTGCTTCAGTGGACTTCAATATTCCACTTATTACAAATGCCCGTCTTGCAAGTGCATTCATCAACGCATTCTGTAATGTACCGCTTGATAAGATCCAGATTAAGAGCTGGGATGAATACAGGTAATATATGGATATACTGTTTTTAATTATAGGATTGGCGCTTATTTTAATAGGCGCCAATTATCTTGTAGATGGTGCAAGCTCCATTGCAAAAAAGGCAGGTCTTTCAGATTTTATAATTGGAATGACAATAGTTGGTATAGGTACCTCCACCCCAGAAATGGTGGTGAGCTTTGCCTCTGCCATTAAGGGTAATGCAGACATTGCAGTAGGAAACGTATTGGGTTCAAACATTTTCAATACACTTATGATTTTGGGCTGCACTGCACTCTTCTCCCCTATTGCCCTAACCTCAAACAACATAAAAAAGGACATTCCTTTCTCACTTCTGGCAGCATTTACCTTATGTGTAATGGGTTGCGCAACATGGTTGGACAACACAGCTGCAAATACAATCTCCAGAGTAAACGGAATAATGCTCCTTTGCCTTTTTGGAGTATTTATGGCCTATACTATATACTCCAGTTCATCTGCAAATGCTGATATGGCCGGAAGCCGGGAAGAAAATTTGTCGGGAAATAAAAAGAGTACCCCTTTATGGCTGGCAATAATAATGGTTATTGGAGGCTTATGTGGCCTTGTGTTTGGTGGAGACATGTTTGTAAACTCAGCATCTGCTATTGCCCGCAGACTTGGAGTTTCTGATGCTATTATAGCTATTACAATTGTTGCAGGCGGCACATCTCTTCCTGAGCTTGCATCGTGCCTTGTGGCTGCAGCAAAGAAAAACACAGACCAAGCCCTGGGTAATGTTATAGGTTCAAATGTGAGCAATATATTCCTTATCCTTGGCGGCAGTGCAACAATTCATCCGCTGGTAATGAACGGAGTAAAACCTTTAGACCTCATTACCCTCATGATATCTGCACTTCTGGTATTCCTGTTTGCATTTACATTCAAGAAAAAACAGATAGACCGCATAGAAGGTGCCATACTTATATGCATATACCTGGCATTCATAGGCTGTTCACTTGCAGCTTTATAAAAAAATGAATGGTGACCAAAAACGGTCACCATTTTTTATATCTCTTCATCTCCCCATATTTGGGAGCCCTGGCAAAAATCCGTTCAACAAAATCCGGGTTTGATGGTTTTAATAATACCATAACCTGAATAACCTGCCATGGGAAAATTATACAATAAACTTTCAGAAGATTACCGCATTAAAGAAGGGCTCAAAGCCTGCATAAACTGTGGCACCTGTACTGCCATTTGTCCGGCCGCAGAATTTTACAGATATGACCCAAGGCGTATTGTAGATATTGTACAAAGTAAGGATGACATCCAAATAGAAGAACTCCTTAAAGATGAAAGTATCTGGTACTGTGGTGAGTGCATGTCATGTATTACAAGATGTCCACGCAAAAACGCCCCCGGACTTGTAATAATGGCCCTTAGAAGCCTTTCTCTGGAGCTTGGATACTTTATTCACAGTGAAAAAGGGAGACAACAGTATGCCCTTACCAAAATAATGTCGGAGAATATCCTCAATTACGGCTATTGCATATATCCCAGAAACTTTAAGGCTGCAGACCACCCGGAGGCAGGTCCAATATGGAAATGGATTGAACAGAATATGGATGCTGTATACGCCCGCAACGGAGCAAATCTTGATGGTAATGGCCCGGGAGCCCTAAGAAAAATTCCACAGGAAGATCTGCTGCAACTAAAGGATATTTTTGACTACACAGGTGCAACCCAAAGGATAGAGACTGTCTACAGCCTCTCCATGGCCAAAGCAAGGGAGATGAACCTTAATCCCGACGAATACTTCCACCATGTATTCAATGACACAGAGAAAGAGCACCTTAACGGAGAATTACCTACTGAATAATGCCAGGCTATGATATACCAGGGAAAACAAAAAATCTGGAGCGAATACCAGAAGGATATACCGGATGACCACTACTTTTATGTACGAAGCTGCATTCGCCAGAATCTCTTTCCTGCCAGTGAAAAAACTTTTCTGGATATAACCAGAAACAGGCTTGGGAAAGATTTCTTTGAAACCGAACACCATACAACATGTGGTGGAATAGCATACCACTGCGACACCATACCACAAGAAACCTCCATGACCATTATTGCAAGGCAATTTGCCCTTATGCACAAATATGGCTACCAGAACTACGTATGCTCATGCATAACATCCTTTGGTCTCTATACAGAGACATTGGAAACTTGGCATGAGTTCCCTGAACTGGAGGATAAAATAAGAGAAAACCTTTGGAAGACCTGCCGTATGGAGTTTGCAAAACCAAAATATCTTGCCCATGCCAGTGATATAATATACAAATACCGCAACATTATAGCGGCACAGGCCAAATACAAGCTGGTAAACAGATATACAGGCAAGCCTCTTAGAGTTGTTGAGCATATAGGTTGCCACTACGGCAAGATGTTCCCGAGCAAAAGCGTTGGAGGTGCAGAATACCCTTACGTGCTTACAGGAATGATTGAAGCCTGGGGTGGTGAGGTAATAGACTACCCCGAGCGCAGACACTGCTGCGGCTACGGATTCCGCCAGTATCACATAAGGAGCAACAGGGGCTACTCACTGGCCAATACCCACAAGAAATTTGAAAGCATGGAGCCATTCAAACCTGATATGATAATAACCAACTGCCCCGGTTGCCCATACTTCCTGGACCGTTGGCAATATGTAATCTCAGAAATGACAGGCAAAACCTACGGAGAAAACGGCCACGGAATCCCTGTATTTACCTATGAAGAGGTAGCTGGACTTGTCCTTGGATACAACCCATGGGACCTTGGCCTCCAGCTCCACCAGATTGGACCGGAGCCACTGCTGGAAAAAATTGGCATACCATATAACCCTGCCGCAAAATACGCCTTGTAAAATTACGTTGTCTTTTTATACAATTAAATGATTATCTAGAACTTAGAAAATGAAAAATGTAGTAGTGATTGGAGGAGGCCCGGCTGGACTGCAGGCCAGTGCTGATCTGAACATATTGGGATATAATGTAATCCTTGTGGAGCAATACCCTACCCTTGGAGGCCATCTGGCCAAATGGAACAGGCTTTTCCCTAACGGTGAAAGAGCAAAAGAAGTTGTGGATGAACTCATATCAAGGGCCAACGGAGTAAAATGCTTTACACAAACAAAAGTACAGAGTATAAACCTCCTTAATAACTCATATAACATAATCCTCAATAACGGCATAACTATATTGGCAGATGCAATACTGTTTACCACGGGATTTGATTTGTTCCACGCGCAGAAAAAGGAAGAATACGGCTACGGCATATACGAAAGGGTTATAACAAATGCAGACCTTGAACATTGGTTCAAGACCCAAGAAGACAACCGTATAATTGGGAATCCCCAAAAAATTGGTTTTGTACACTGCGTAGGCTCAAGAGATGAGAAAGCAGGCAACAGATACTGCTCAAAAGTATGTTGCGCCACAGCTGTAAAACAAGCTTGTGAAATAAAACATAAATTTCCAAATGCAGAGGTATTCTGCTTCTATATGGACCTTAGAATGTTCTCAAGAGGATTTGAGGAGATGTATCTGAGTGCGCAAAAAGACTACGGAATAAGATTCATAAGGGGAAGAGTGTCAGAAGTAGCAGAAAACATTAATAAAGAGATAATTATTAAAGCAGAAGATACCCTCAGCAGCAAACCAATAAAAGTAACTTTAGATCTGTTGGTTCTAATGTGCGGAATGCAGAACAGTGCAGAAGGAACTTCAACCGCTGCATGCTTTGGAATACACAACTCACCAATTGACGGATTCTTTGAAACTCAAAACTCACTGCTCCGTCTTATAAACAGTCCTAAACAGGGAGTTTTCTTTGCAGGGGCATGCACTGGTCCCAAGACCCTTCCCGACAGCATACATGATGCCTCTGCCGCTGCATTTGCTATACACTGCTACCTGAACAAAGACAAATGAACAAATGGAAAAATTTGGCTACTCGCTCAACCCAAGTTCCAGAATAGATCTGGACCATACAGATAAAAAGAATTTTGACACCATTTCAGCAATGGAACCGGATGTTCTCAAGTGTATAGGCTGCGGAAGCTGCACTGCCAGCTGTACTGCAGGAAAATATACCTGTACCAGTGTGCGGAGTGCAATTCTACACCTGTATAACGGAAAAGCAGAAGATGCATACAATCTCCTTAAAGGGTGCCTTCTTTGTGGCAAATGCACAATGATATGCCCAAGGGCTATAAATACCCGTCACCTTATTCTGGCAATCAATAAAAATTACCAAAGTGAAAAATAAACCAAACTGAAAACCACATGAGAGAAAGAATACAGGGAGGTTATGACAACTTTGTATTGCCGTTTATGATAGGAATGGCATTCATTCTCACATATCTCCTTATAGGGCTTGTAAGGATAATTATCCACCTTCCGCCTCAAGAGAGGATCAAATTCCTAAAATCTGCAATAAACCCTGCTACCATTCTAAAAAATGCAAAGGACATAGTAAATGACTGTCTGCTGCATGTAAAGATATTCAAAAGGAACATTCTGCTTGGCTACATGCACGCCAGCATAGCCTTGGGGTGGTTTATGCTTATTGTAATAGGGCACATTGAGGTGGCTCTCTATCTCCCGCACAGGAACGGTATCCTCTACTACCCTGTATTTTTCAGATACTTTGTAAAACAGGATGGAGAACTAACCCTCAAAGGGGCATTTTTCTTTTTCCTTATGGACTTCTTCCTGCTTATGGTATTAAGCGGAATAGGACTTGCCATATACAAAAGGTTCCGTTCAAGGGCTCTGGGAATGCGCAGGACAACAAAACCTTGCCTGGCCGACAGAATTGCCCTTATATGCCTTTGGAGCATCTTCCCACTCAGACTCCTTGCAGAGAGCTTCACAGCCGGAATTGCCGGAGGCAGTTTCCTTACAAAACCCATGCACTGGCTCTTTTCAAACTTCCTGAGCAATGACATGCACATCCTCCCTACCTGGTGGGCATACTCAATTGCTCTGGGGGTATTCTTCCTGGCACTGCCATTCAGCAGATACATGCATATCCCAACCGAAGCATTCCTCATAATGCTACGCAATGCAGGAATAAAGGCATCCCATCCCCGCAAAGGATTTGCAGAGGCTGAGATTTATTCCTGCTCAAGTTGCGGTCTGTGCATAGATGCCTGTCCAATGAACTTACAAAAGAAAAACCTTGCATACTCTTCTGTATATATGATACGGCATTTAAGAAGGAATAATACAAAAAAATCGGCAACAATTGCAGACAAATGCCTTATGTGCGGAAAATGTGTAGCAGTATGCCCTGTAGGTATAGAATCCTGCAATCTTAAAAAGGGAGACAGAACTACCCGCCACAACGCTCTGGACTTTGACTACAGCCACCTCAAAAATGTACAATTTCCAAGTCCTGACAATACTCCAGACATCCTTTACTTTGCAGGGTGCATGACCCACCTCACCCCTTCCATCATAAAAAGTATGGAGGAAATTCTCCAGCTGTCGGGAAGCAAATATATGTTTGCAGACAAAGAGGGAGGAGTATGCTGTGGAAGACCTCTACTCCTTGCAGGAAAAGAAGATGCTGCAAGGGAGGTGATTGCAAGAAACACGCAGCTCATACAGGGAAGCGGCTGCAGCAAGGTGGTCCTCTCCTGCCCTATATGCCTAAAAGTGCTTAAAGAGGAATACATGCTACAGGGGATTGAACTGTTGCACCATACCCAATTCATCAACAGCCTTATAAAAGAGGGGAAGATTAAAGTTAAGGATGGCGGGGAAAGTATGGTATACCACAATCCGTGCGAGCTGGGACGCGGCTGCGGAATATACAAAGAGCCGCTGGAGATTCTTGAGCAGGTTGGCCAGCTGCGCAAAGGTGACAAGGAGGGCAAAGAGAGTATTTGCTGCGGGGGTAGTCTGGGAAGCCTTACCCTAAGCTACGAGGAGCGCGGCAAGATAACCCAGGGTTCACTCAACGCACTCACCTGCTGCAATCCCAACAAAATAATTACAGCATGCCCGCTATGCCTCAAAACCTTTAGCCAGGATAGTCCTGTCCCGGTTGTGGATATAGCTCAAATTGTAAGGGATAACATTTGTTAAACATAACTAAATAACGTACTTTTGCACCCCAAAATAAGGATATGGAAATTAGACCAACTTTATATAAACTTGAGAACTGCGCCACAGGGCGTATGTTTGAAGACCAGGGCTGGACACTTGCAGATCCACAGCACAATGAGCCTGCGCTTGTAAGGGCCGTTTATGAGAAAAAACAGATAGAGTTTAAGGACAATTCCTACGGAATATACAAATTTGCAGACTGGATGCCAATCCACAAGATGCTTGAGGGCTCATGCGCTCCTGTAACCTACAAGAGTGAGGCTCTTGCCGCAGAACTGGGATTGGAGAATCTGTACATTACATTCAGCGGATGGTGGCCACAGAAAGGGGCCTCAATGCCAACCTGCTCGTTTAAGGAGACAGAGGCATACTCTGTATGCGCAAGACTCCCAGAAGAGAACAACCGCATACTGGTTGTAGCATCTGCAGGCAATACAGCAAGGGCCTTTGC
>JAZTYE010000124.1:0-1651 GCA_045636765.1 Candidatus Egerieisoma sp. | reverse complement strand
TTGTAAAGATACCCCACCCAGAAATTGAGCACCTTACCCCTAGTAGCAAGGAACACACAACTAAGGCCCGCAGTAACAGCAAGCAACTCAAGCAAGCTTACCCCCTGGCCGCCCAAAGTAAAAAGTATATTATCAATACTGTACATATTCTTATTCCCGATAAATCATTAACCGCCACTTCCCTCCAATGGAACCTGCAAAAGTTTCTGCGCCTCAACCGCAAACTCCATAGGCAACTGGTTTATAACCTCTTTTGCATAACCGTTTACAATAAGACCCACAGCATCCTCTGCCTTGATACCCCTCTGCTGGCAATAGAACAACTGGTCCTCACCAATCTTTGAGGTTGTAGCCTCATGCTCCACAACTGCAGTAGGATTCTCACTCTCCACATAAGGGAAAGTGTGCGCACCGCACTTGTCACCAAGGAGCAAGCTGTCACACTGAGAGTGGTTACGGGCATTTTCAGCCCCCGGAAGAATCTTTACAAGACCCCTGTAGCTGTTCTGGCTCTTTCCTGCAGAGATACCCTTGCTCACAATACGGCTGCTGGTATTCTTGCCAATATGGATCATCTTTGTACCTGTATCTGCCTGCTGGTAATTGTTTGTAACCGCCACAGAATAGAACTCGCTTATAGAGTTGTCACCCTTAAGGATGGTACTTGGATACTTCCATGTAATTGCAGAACCTGTCTCCACCTGGGCCCAGAAAAGCTTGCTGTTTGCCCCCTTGCAGATACCTCGCTTGGTAACAAAGTTGTAAATACCTCCTTTACCCTCCTTGTCTCCAGGATACCAGTTCTGTACGGTAGAATATTTAACCTCTGCATCCTGCATAACAACAATCTCCACAACTGCAGCATGCAGCTGGTTCTCGTCACGCTGTGGAGCGGTACACCCCTCAAGATAGCTCACATAAGAGCCCTCATCTGCAACAATAAGGGTTCTCTCAAATTGGCCTGTACCCTTTGCATTTATACGGAAGTAGCTGCTCAACTCCATAGGACAGCGGGTATTCTTAGGGATGTAGCAGAATGAACCGTCACTGAACACTGCAGAGTTAAGGGCAGAGAAATAGTTGTCACCAACAGGAACAACAGATGCAAGATATTTCTTTACAAGATCCGGGTAATCCCTTACAGCCTCAGAGAAAGAGCAGAAAATCACACCCTTCTCAGCCAGGGTCTCCCTGAATGTAGTCTTTACAGACACGGAATCAAACACAGCATCAACAGCCATTCCCGCAAGTACATTTCTCTCATGCAATGGAATGCCAAGCTTCTCAAAAGTCTCTGCCAGTTCAGGGTCAATCTCAGTAACCTCCTTCTTTGGCTGAGGGGCTGCATAATAGATGATATCCTGATAATCAATCTCAGGTATATCCAGATGCGCCCATTTTGGCATTTCCATCTTTTTCCATCTCTCAAAAGCCTTCAGACGGAACTCCAAAAGCCACTCAGGCTCACCCTTCTTTGAAGAGATAAGTCTGATGATATCCTCATTCAACCCCTTGGGAATGAACTCCTGGCTAATATTTGATTCAAAGCCGTACTGATACTCAGCATTGGCTATGTTTTCTATAATTTCGTTATTTTTACTCATCGCAGCACAAAGTTAAACCATTTTAGAGTATTTTTGTAAAAAATACT
>JAZTYE010000123.1:0-5323 GCA_045636765.1 Candidatus Egerieisoma sp. | reverse complement strand
TGCGGTTGCGGGCCTTGGATGAGACAACAATCTTAAGCCAGTCTGCAGAAGGCTTCTGGTTCTTGTTGCTCATAATTTCCACTACATCTCCTGTATGGAGCTCATCTTTAATGGATGCAATCTTGCCGTTTACCTTTGCTCCGCTACATTTTACACCCAGGTTTGAATGGATGTTAAATGCAAAATCCAATACACTTGCCCCTTTTGGCAACTGTTTGAGGTCTCCGTTTGGAGTAAAAACAAATATCTCATCAAGTTCTGTCTGAACAGCATTTGTATATGGATTTGACTCGTTGCTCTCAAGCATGCACTTGACATTCTTAAGCCACTCATCCAACCCGTGAACACTCTTTATCCCCTTGTAGCTCCAGTGTGAGGCATGTCCGTTCTCTGCCATCTCATCCATACGGGCAGTACGGATCTGCACCTCTATGTATGCACCCTCCTTGTTCTGCACAGTGGTATGCAATGACTCATATCCGTTGGGCTTGGGGTTGGTAATCCAGTCCCTCAGACGCTTTGTATCTGGAGTATACTCCTGGGTAACCCTTGAATATACCTCCCAGCAGTAGTCATGCTCTTTCTCAAACGGTACATCAAGGATAAATCTCATTGCAAAAACATCATACACCTTCTCAAAAGGGACATTCTGTTTCTGCATTTTTTTCCATATAGAATAGGCGGTCTTGGTACGTACCTTCAGCTTGTACTGGATTCCGCTCTCCTTAAGTGATTTCTCAAGCGGTTTTACAAACTCCTGAGCCAGCTTTTCCCTGTCCTTCTCCGTTGCCTTAAGCTTGTTCTTTATGGCCCTGTAGTTCTCAGGATCAGAGTGCTTGAAGTACAGGTCCTCCAGCTCACTCTTAAGGTTGTAAAGGCCCAACTGGTGCGCAAGAGGTATATACAGCATAATGGTTTCAGTAACCTTGCGCATTATGCTGCTCTTTGGAAAGATATCCAGATTACGCATAATCTCAAGCCTGTCAGCAAGCTTGATCAGTGTCACACGCGGGTCCTTGGAATATGAGACAATAAGCTTCCTGTAGCTTTCAGCCTGCAGACCCGTATCTTTTGGTGTTATTCCCGATATCTTGTTCAACCCCTCAACCATTCTTATCACCTCCTGAGGGTACTCCTTTGCAACTGCCTGCAAAACCTCATCCTTGCCTCTTGTAGCCTCATGCAAGAATACTGCGGCAATAGCCTCCGGCATAAGTCCCATCTCATCAGCAACAATTGAAGCCACCCCCATAGGGTGCTCAATGAACGGATGTCCGTTCCCCCTCTGCATGCCCTCAAGCTCCTTCTGAGCCAAAAGGTAAGCTCTCTTTACCAATTCATTCTGTAACATACCTTCTTCCCTCAATTTTTAAAATCACTGTTTTTTGGCAATCAATTCACCCAAATATTTCATTTCATCCCTGTACTTGGCAGCATTTATAAAGTCAAGCTCTACTGCCGCCTTCTCCATAGCCTTTTTGGCTGCATTGTACGCTTTCTGCAAATCTGCCTTGTCCATTTGTTTTACCCCAGGATCCTGCAAAATATTTGCCGATTTTTCCACTACTGCATATTCTCCGGCACTTTGTGCCCTGTCCATTACATTGCGCTCCTTCTTAAGCACCTGGGTAGGGACAATATTGTTTACCCTGTTGTATTCCTGCTGCTTTTCCCTTCTTCTGTTGGTCTCATCAATTGTACGCTTCATACTTTTGGTAATTGTATCTGCATACATGATAACCAGACCGTTTATATTTCTTGCGGCACGTCCTGCCGTTTGGGTAAGTGCCGTTTCACTGCGCAGGAACCCCTCCTTGTCAGCATCCAGAATTGCCACCAGTGAAACCTGAGGCAAATCCAATCCCTCCCTAAGCAAGTTAACGCCAATAAGTACATCAAAACGTCCCGCCTCAAGATCCTCTATAATCTCAATCCTCTCCATGGTATCAACATCGGAGTGGATATAGCGGCACCTCACACCATTCTTTTGCAAATATTTGTCCAGCTCTTCAGCCATCCTCTTGGTAAGGGTTGTAACCAGCACCCTCTCATCTTTCTCCACCCTTATCTGAATCTCCTCCAACAGGTCATCAATCTGGTCTTCTGTTGGCCTTACCTCAATTGGGGGCTCAAGCAATCCCGTTGGCCTTACCACCTGCTCCACAATAAGTCCCTGTGATTTGTCCAGCTCATATGGAGCCGGAGTTGCACTTACAAACACCGTCTGATGGCTCAACTGTTCAAACTCCTCAAATTTGAGAGGCCTGTTGTCTGCCGCAGCCGGAAGCCTGAATCCGTACTCAATAAGTGTCTCCTTCCTTGAGCGGTCCCCTCCGTACATTGCCCTTATCTGGGGAATTGTAACATGGCTCTCATCTATGAAAGTTATGAAATCGTCGGGAAAATAATCCAGCAGACAGAAAGGTCTTGTACCTGCAGAGCGGCCGTCAAAATATCGGGAGTAATTTTCTATTCCCGAACAATATCCAATCTCCTTTATCATCTCCAGATCATACTCAACCCTCTGCTTAAGCCTTTTTGCCTCAGCGTGCTTTTCTATGCTGTGGAGGTATTCACATTGCTTTACAAGGTCCTCCTGAATATTCCATACGGCACTCTTTATCCTCTCCTTGGTGGTACTGAAGATGTTTGCAGGAAAGATGGAAATTTCATCCACAAACTCTATTGTACCACCACTCACCGGGTCAAAAAGTTCAATCTCCTCCACCTCATCTCCAAAAAAGATTACCCTGCACCCTTTGTCTCCGTATGCAAGATAAATATCTATACTGTCTCCCTTTACCCTGAATGTTCCCCTCTTGAACTCAATATCGTTGCGGGAATAGAGCCCGTCTACCAGCTTATACAAAAACTGCGAGCGTGCCAGCACCTGCCCCACCTTAAGAGTAATGGTATTTGAGTGGAAATCTGCAGGATTACCAATACCGTACAGGCAGGAAACGCTGCTCACCACAATCACATCCCTCCTTCCGCTGAGCAAAGCGCTGGAACAGCTGAGCCTCAATTTCTCAATATCATCATTTATGCTCAAATCCTTCTCAATATAAGTATCAGTAACCGGCATATAAGCCTCCGGCTGATAGTAATCATAGTAGGAGACAAAATACTCAACTGCATTGTTTGGAAAAAATGACTTGAACTCACCATACAGCTGCGCTGCCAGAGTCTTATTGTGACTCAGTATAAGGGCCGGCCTCTGCAGCTGCTCAATAACATTGGCCATTGTAAAGGTCTTGCCGGAACCGGTAACACCCAACAGCGTAACCGCATCTACCCCTTCCCTTATGGCCTGAGAAATCTCCCTAATTGCAACCGGTTGGTCTCCAGTAGGTTTATATGGTGATTCTATCTTAAAATCCATCCTTTTAAACTGCTAATAACCACTCTCTTTTGAAGCGGGTAAATTTACGAAAAATATCAACAGATTACAATCCGGAAAAACATATTGCCCAAAGCAAATAGCCGGATACCGCCCTGGCACTGGCCTGAAGGTGGCTGGAACTGGGGCTGATGCCAGACAAACATAAGCCAGAAGGTGGCGAGGCACGGGCTAACGCCAGATAAACATACGTCTGAAGGTGGCTGGGACTGGCCTAAGAGTAGCAGGGCTTTGTGAGCTGGATATTGCAAAACACCGTGTGCAAATACTCCTCTCACAAGTCCTATAACGCTGATGATTGCCTACGGTATGCAGATTTTGGCACACCGTGTGCACATATGTCAATTATACACATTCTAGAGGCGATTCCCACCCACGGTGTTTTGCAGCACAGTTCTATCCCGCCCCACATCACCTCACTCAACCACCATAAACATCACCATCCCGCCTCCGTCCAGCCCAACACCATAGCATCAGATGCCTGCTGGAATCCTAAAGGATACCTTTAACCTCATCATATACCAATCCGCATAATCTGGCAATTTGCTTTGGAGAGCTGTTATACCTCAATTTCAAAGTTTTAGCCAATTTTATCCGCTCCTGAATCTGGAGTGAGCGGATTGAGACATTACCAAACAATTCCAGGCTGACGGAATTCCTGTGCTGGCGCATTTCCTGAATGGGAATGGACAAATGTGACATACTTCCATTACGGGACTCGACATCATCCTCTTTGCTTATACACATAAACATATTGAAACCTTTGGCGCTCTTGAACACTCTTTCAACAAACTCAAATGCAACATATTCTCCAGGAAATATCAATCTGCCAATTATTGCCGCATCTTTTATATTCACATTACGGGTGCTGAGTACAGAACGTTTTTCCCTATAGGTAAGTTCCGAGAGTCTTTTATAGTTACTGCAACCCCCCCACAATGGAGTAGTCCAATATCCCGTATTCCTGAAATACAACCCTCCAGAACCCCAAGGGTAATCCAACGCGTTAAACCTCAATCCCCCTACAGGCGGATTCTTTATTGTATATGCAATAGCTGTTTTCAAATAGAAATCATTGTCAATGGCCTGGCAACTCAAAGGCAATCTGATCAGTTTTTTCTTTTCATTATGCCTCAACGAAATGTTCATAGAGGTAATCCTGATATATTCATGCATGAATTTATTGCAATGGTCAAATTGCCCGTAGATGATAAAATGTATATGGGTATCCATAAGACAAAATGCCAGAATCACAACATTGTAATTCTGGGACAGGATATATATCCTGTTCATGCCGTTAATAAAATCGTTGTCATCATCAAAAATTCTGTCAACGGCATTGCCATCAGTGTAAAAATGCCAGCAATTACGTACGGGAAGTTTCTTGCCTTTCAGAAAAGGCCCATTAACTGACAGGTCAGATTCCATCTGCCTGAGCAACTCATCATTAATCTTCATCTTCATTTCCAGCGCCTCTAATGGTCGCTCAAAAGCAAATGTATGAAAAAAACTCCGATGAATCAAAATATTGATTTTAAGATAATTCACCGTGTGCAGCACCCTCAAGTACGTGTGCATCTGAGGGGTTTCTCTGCCCACGGTGTAGCAAAATCTGCACACCGTGGGCGCCAACCTGCGTACAACACATCTAAAACCAAGATCAATGCACACAATGAATTGCTATAACTAACTGGCAACTGTCTCCCACCCACCTAAAAGCAAATCCCCGCTGGAGTATCAACTCCAACAGGGATTTATCAATTCATCCGGTTACTTCAAACTTCGTTTGCAATAACCGCTGCGCCTCGGCATAGCTCAAGCAAGCTTGGCTCTGGTAACGGTTTGCGGGTCATTTCAAACTTCGTTTGCAATAACCGCTGCGCCTCGGCATAGCTCAAGCAAGCTTGGCTCTGCACTCGGCTT